>CBFGVM010000096.1:0-11530 GCA_965652015.1 uncultured Alphaproteobacteria bacterium | reverse complement strand
CGATGCGCGCGGCATCGCTCGCCGCGCGCGGACCGTCCACCGTGAACGCGGCCGCGGGCAGCGCGATGAATACGGCGTTGATCGCGCGATCCGGGTTGAACTCGTGCACCCACGACAAGCGCGCATAGGGCGACAGCGCCATGCCGTTACGGAAAGCGAACCGCGTGTCGAACTGCGCGCCCACGAACGTCGGCAGCGAGGTGACGCTGCGCGAGCCGAAGCTCAAGCCGAGCGGATCGGCGGCGCCGGCCGGCACCGGGTTCGATTCGGTGAAGCCGTTCTGCCAAAGCTGCGACACCTGCACCGCCGCAAACGGCGTGACCGCAAACCAACCCCAGGCCTGCTTCCATCCCGCCTCGATGCGCCCGCTCAGGAGATTGCTGCCGAAGCTGCCGCTTGCGGTCTCGGTTGGGCCAATCCCGACGATGCTGCGCGTCTCGCTGTTGCGGAACGTGGAAAAGCTCAGCGCCGCGGCCGCATAGAGCTGCTGCCAAGTCTTCACCGCATAGCCGCCGAAATGCGCCCCCTCGAGGTGGCCGCTGGTGATGCGGTCGCGCACGGAAAAATTCGAGCTAGAGCCGCCTAAGGCGAAGCCGGCCAAGAGATCGGGGGCGAACTGATAGTCGAGGCCGGCGGCAAGGCCTCCCGTGTTGTGCGAGAGCGTGGCGCTGCCGATGCCGGCTTCGCCGTCGAGCTTCCATGTTCCATCGAACCCGGTGAGCCACGCGCGCCAGCGCGGCTCAGAGATCCGCGGCTCCTTGGTGCGCATCGCCTTGAAGGCGGGATGGTCGGCTTTCGACTTTTTCGGCGCGGCATAGGCCAGCGGCTCGCCCGCAAAACTTAAGCCATTGACGTCGATCGTCTCGCGGTTACGCCAGAATGCGCCCTGGTCCATCATGATCGAGTTGAACATGCTCGCGGTGCCGAACGCAGTCTCCTGCGTGCCGCTCACCCCTTCGCCGGAGAGCATGTCGAGCGCCGCCGGGATCTGGCTCGCCGCCAAACCGTGCAAGCCAAGCAACGAGCCGGCGCCGCTGTTGAAGGCGTAGTCGAGCGCCGAGGCAACCGCGGCCTGGTTTTGCGTGAGGTCGGGGATTGCTTCGCCGGGCCTGCGCGTGCGCTCAATAATCCGCCGAATGTCGGACGTCAGTTTCAACTCGACGTCGGTCGCCGTGTAGGCGAGGCTCGCCGTGACGAAGGCCGGCAGGTTCATCGGGACGAGTGCGTCGAACGTGCCGGTCCGTCCCCCAGTCGCCGACAGGATGGTGTAGCTGCGCGCGAGCTTACCACCGAGATACGAGAGCGCGACGGTTCCCGCCAGACTTGCCGCCCCGCTGACATTCGTGCGGTCCGCACGGTCGCCTTCTACTTCCACCATGTAGAGACCGGCTGAGCTCAGGACGAGGTTGCCGTTCACCGTCAGCGTGCCGACCGAATTCCCCGGAGCGAGTGCGCCTCCCGGCAAGATCATGGTCGGGCCCACCGTGCCGGTACCGCCCAGCGTGCCGCCGGTCGCCACGAGTACAGGCGAGGAGGCGATCGAGCCGTTCACGCTCAAGGTGCCGCCGAGCACGAAGGTCGGGCCGGTGTAGAGATTGATTCCTGAGAGCGTCAGCATCCCGCTCCCCGCCTTGATCAGGCTGCCGCCTGTGCCGCCGGCAAGGCCGCCGTCGGCAATGACCCCGCTGAAGCTGCCACTGCCGGTCATGAGCGTATTGGATCCCAAAAACACGCTGCCACGACCGGAAAGGCTGGGGATTGCCGCCCCGCTGTACGTGCCCGAAATGTCAAACAGGCCGTCAACGGTCACCGGCGAAGACGCGATGCTGCCGGGCCCGACGAGAAACAGCTGACCGTCAGCACGTACGACAGTTGGACCGGTGTAAGTGTTGACTGCGCTCAAGGTCGCCGAGCCGCCAGCGGTAATGAATACGCCGCCCGTTCCTGAGATCACACCTGCAAGTCCCAAGGGGACGGACGACGAACTTACGGTCAGCGGAGTGACAATTGGCACATCCGTGACGAAGTTGGGCGTATACCCGATCACCAGGCCGTTGAGATCAAGCAGCACTGAGTTCTGGAGAAAGAAAGCGATGCCCACGCGCTGGTCGCCGACAGGAGTATTGACGGTGACCTGGTAGGTGATGTTGCCGCTGCCGCTGTTGTTGAGCACGGTCTCGCTTGAAATTGCGGCTCCCGTGACTGCGCCCGCGACGGAAAGCGTCGTGCCCACATCAACGTATGGCGGATTTTGTGTTTGATAGCTCGAAACACTATTAGGGCCAGTCAAGGCCATGTATTCGTAGCCGCTGTCCACCAACGTCGGTCCCGACCACGAAATGGTGGGTTTTCCCGAAGAGCTTAAGGAAAAATTGAAAGTCGAGCCAAATTCGATCGCGCTGAGAGCACCCGAATTTGGAAACGTCACAGATGGCTTTTGGCTTACCGGCACTTTCGTCATGAACTGTGCCAATAAGGATGGGGTCAGCCCCAATATCACGCAGGGGCTGCAGCTCGTCACCGTCTGGGTCGCCTGTGGTCCGTTAACCGTCGAGACCTGCTGCCCATTCGCAGCAACGACATATCCCGCAGTGGTGCCTGCAAGGGACGCTTGACCGAGGACGCTGGCGAGCACAACGGACGACGGAGTCGTGTAACCGGTAGCGACGAAGTTGCTTGCGCCGAATACTCCAAAAAACTGTCCCTGCCAGAAGGGTTGATTGTTTTGTACCAACGTCGAAAAATTTGGGATGTTAGTGCTAGTGACGGCAGTGACCTGATAGCCGGGCGTGAGCGTAGGGAGCGTATGGGAAGGCGTTGTCGCTGTAGAGCTGGCGTAAAAGCTGATCGACGGCATATTGACGACGTTGCCAGAAAAGATGTTGCCACTGCCATACGTGTAGTTCGTCATGGTCGCGATCGGTGGCGGATTGGACGGCCACCACTGCGGGCTATACGCGGAGTTGAAAGGAGAAGAACCGGTATCGAACAAGTAAGTCTTTGGCGGGCCGTACGTGACCTGCGGTCCGTTCGTCGAGTTGAGACCGACATTGATCGCCAGGCGGTAAAACGTTTGACCGCCGTCGGTGACGGAAAGAAGCTGAAGCGGAATGTCGGCCGATTGCGCCGTGGCCTTGCCTTGCACAATGGCGTACGCAGCAACGATAATCGCGGCCGACACGGCGCGCCGCAACGCAGCCGCGTGAACGCCGTTTCGCATCGACGACCCTCTGAAAACTCAATCGCTTAGGTATCCTAATAGGAACCGGCGGTGAAAAAATCAGGGATAACAACTAGGGCTAAAATTCAGGTCGAGTGTGCCTCTATGAGCACATTCGCGGCGCGACAAGGGGCGGCTTGAACGCCGCTAGGACGTAACCCCGCAGCTACGCCGTCAGCACTTCGAGCACGTGGCCGTTCGGGTCACGGAAATAAAAACCGCGTCCGCCCCGCCGGTGATTGATCTTCATATCCTCGAGCGCGCCGGGACCGCTGCCGTAGGCAATGCCCTCGGCGCGAATGCGTTCGAAGATGGCGTCGAATTCCGTCTCGTCGACCTTGAAGGCGTAGTGGTGGCTCTCGAAATTCGTATCGTTGTCGAAATCGAAGGTCAGCGTGTCATTGATCTGCAGGGGAGCGAAATGCGAGAGCGGACCCTCGTAGCGCAAGCCCAGGATGCGGGCGAGAAACCGTGCGGATGCTTCCTTGTCGTGCGCCGGTACGATCGTGTGGTCGAGCACAATGGCCATGGGCACCTCCTGGTCCCCTCACGTCACATAGGACGCTGCGCCGCCGATTTTAAGGCCGGCGGCGCCCAGCACATCGGACGGTTCAGCGATAATGAATCGTGATCGTCGTGACCTGGTCGCCGGCATGGCGATCGACAAACCCCAGAAAGGATGACAGCAGTTTGCGCTCATCCTCAGGCGTCGTGGCGCGAACCTTGGCGGTGACGGCCTCGGAGTCGCCGCGGTTGAGGTCGAGCGTGCCCTTGAACTTCTTGTGCTTCCATCGCGCGGCGCGCTGCGTCTTGCGCCCGACCCGCACGTAGGTGCCGCGACCGCTTTTGTGAATTGCGGCCTGCTTGTCGACGAGCGTGCCGTAGAGCTTGGTCCGCCCGCGCGGAACGATCTCGATGATTTTCATGAGTTCCCCCCTGCCAGCGCCTGTTGGTGGGCAAAATATACAACGATGGCGGCCACTAAGACCACCCGCGGCCCACCGAGATAAGCGCCGACGAACAGCGCCGCAGTGCCGCCCCATTCCGACGGTTTCGTTGCCTGCATGGGCGGGCGCTGGGACGTCGCTCTTGCGCGGTTTTGCTGCATGTCGTGCATGGCCATCGTTCTGCCGACGGCGCCCGCGCGCACGGAAAGCGGGACGCTCACGGCTTGCCGATTCGAGGCCGCCGGCACGGCAAAGGTCCGAGCGATCACCGACGGACGCAGTTTCATCCTCGAGGACGGGCGCGAGGTTCGCCTTGCCGGCATTGAGGTGCCGCTCCCGCCCGCCCCCGGCGAGTCCGGTCCGAAGGCGGAGGCCGGTCTTGCGGCTCGGGCGGCGCTCGAATCGATCCTCGCCGATCGGATGATCGAACTCTATCAGAACGGTACGGCCGGCGACCGCTACGGCCGCAACCTCGCGCTCGTCTCCGTCGCCGGCGGCGGTGCGCGGCGCTCGGTCGCGCACGAGATGCTGGCCAGAGGATTCGCGCGCGTTTCGGCGCGTGTCGGCGATCGGGCTTGCGCCGAGGAGCTTTTGGCGCAGGAACGTGCGGCGCGGGCGGCCAAGCTTGGCCTCTGGCGCACACCGTATTATGTCGTCCTGCCGGCCGACGATGCGGCGGGGCTTGCGGGCGAGCGCGGCCGCTTCACCGTCGTGGAAGGCAAGGTGTGGTCGGTCCGCGAGAGCGCGGGCACGATCTACATCAATTTCGGGCGGCGCTGGACGCAGGCGCTCACCGTCACGATATCCAAACGCGACGAGCGCGCCTTCGCCGCCGCCGGAGTAGAACCGAAAAAACTCGAAGCCCGCCGCGTCCGCGTGCGCGGCTGGATCGAGGAGCGCAACGGCCCGCGAATCGAGGCCACGCGGCCCGAGCAAATCGAACTCGCCGAGCGCAACTGACGGACCCGATTGCCGCCGTGGATGCCACAGTGAGACACCGCAACGTTCTCGGCGCCAGGCGACTGGCGGTCCTCGCCGTGCTCGCTTGCGGCCTCGCGGGCTGCAGTTCCTCGCTGCTCACGGCCGGGTTGCCGCCGGGGTCGCTGCCGGAGGCGGTGCGGCAGGCCCAGCAACAGCAGCAGCGAGCTCGGGCGCCGACCTCGCGCGAGCATCAACGCATTCTCGCCGCCTATAACGGCGCTTACGAGGATGCCAACCTCGAGGCCATGCTCAATCAGATCGTCGCAAAGCTGGTCGCGGCATCGGAGCGGCCGGAGGTGCATTACCGCGTCACCATCCTCAACTCGGCCTCGATCAATGCGTTTGCGCTGCCGAGCGGACAGCTTTACGTCACGCGCGGCCTGATCGCGCTCGCCAACGACACGTCCGAGCTCGCCTCGGTTCTGTCGCACGAGATGTCGCACGTGATTGCACGCCATGCCGCGATCCGCGAGGACCAGGCGCGTCAAGTGGCGCTGGTCAGCCGCGTGGTGCAGGACGTGTTGAGCGATCCGGAAACCGGAGCGCTGGCGCTGGCCAAATCGAAGATCGCGCTGGCGAGCTTCTCGCGCGCGCAGGAGTTCGAGGCGGACGGGATCGGCGTCGGGATCGCCGCGCGCGCCGGCTACGATCCGTATGGGGCGGTACGCTTCCTCACTTCCATGGGCCGCAATGCCGAGCTCAAATCGAGCCCGGGCCAATCGCACATCGATCCGCGCGCGCCAGACTTCCTCTCGTCGCATCCGGCAACGCCCGAGCGAATCAAAAATGCGCAAGCGAGCGCGCGGCAGCTCAACGCGCCCGGCGCCGGCGAGCGCGACAGGGCGGCATACCTCGCCAGCATCGATGGCGTCGTCTACGGAGAGGATCCGAGCGAAGGCTTCATACGCGGTCGCCGTTTCCTGCACCCGAAGCTCGGCTTCACCTTCCTGGCGCCGGAAGGATTCACCCTCGATAACACGGCGCAAGCGGTTCTCGGCGTGAAGGAGAGCGGCGGCCAGGCCTTGCGGCTCGACGTCGTGCGCGTGCCGGCGGAGCAGACGCTCGCCGAGTACCTCAACTCCGGCTGGATCGAGAACATCGATCCCAAGAGCGTCGAGGAGCTCGTCATCAACGGCTTGCCGGCGGCGACCGCGACGGCAAAAGGCGATCAGTGGATGTTTCGGCTCTACGCGGTGCGGTTCGGGACCGACGTCTATCGCTTCATCTTCGCCGCCAAGCGCATGTCGGCGGACGTCGATCGTGCCTTTCGCGAGTCGGTTGGCACGTTCCGGCGCATGACGCTGGCGGAGAGCCAAGCGGCAAAGCCGCTGCACATCAAGATCGTGACCGTTGCGTCCGGTGATACGGTCGAACGCCTGGCGAGCCGCATGGCGATGCACGACCGCGCCGTCGAGCGCTTTCGCGTCCTCAACGGGCTCGGCCCCAACGAGCGCGTGAACCCCGGCGATCAGGTCAAGATCGTGGTCGAGTGAACGACACTAGAAGGCATTGCATTTAGTCCACGTGTCCCGGACGCGGTGCAGCGCGAAGCTCTTGCGTAGCGGTGCACCGCTGATCCGGGACCGCCACGGACCGTGACGATCCACGCAAGTCGGGTTTACCCGACTTGCGCACGTTTAAGCGCCGATTCTCGGGTAAACCCGAGATCGGTGTCTGCGGCGCACCATTCGCGTTCGCTCATGCTGCGCTGCGCCCGGGACACGCGGCACCAACGCGTGACTTGCCTAGCCTTTCCTCCGGTTCAGCGTCATCATCGCGCCTCGCATGATGGTGCGAGGTGAACGCATGAACATCGGTTTCATCGGGCTGGGCGCCATGGGTGCCGGCATCGTTCCACGGCTCATGGCCGCGGGCCACGCGGTCACGGGCTGGAATCGGAGCAAGGAGAAGGCCGAGCCGCTCATCGCCCGCGGAATGCGGCTTGCACAGACGCCACGCGCGCTCGCCGCCGCCGCGGACGTCGTGTTCTCGATCGTGACCGATGCGGCGGCGGTGAAGGCTGTCGCGCTCGGCGACGACGGCATCATCGCCGGCCTCAAACGCGGGGGCATCTATGTCGACATGAGCACGATCGCGCCGGACGCGAGCCGCGCGATCTCGGCCGAATTCGCCAAGCAGGGTCTGACCATGCTCGACGCGCCGATTTCAGGCAGTCCGGTCACACTGGCGCAGGGCAATGCCGCGCTCATGGTGGCCGGCGACAAGGCGGCGTTCGAGCGGATCGAGCCGGTGCTGCGCGCAATCGGTCCGAAGGTGACCTATATCGGCGCCAGCGGACTTGCGGTGCAGATGAAGATCGCCGTCAACCTGTTGCTGATGGTCGAAGTGATCGCCTTCGGCGAGGCCGTTGCGCTGGCGGAGAAAGGTGGTGTCGCGCGCGAGATCGCCGTCGATGCGATCCTCAAGAGCGTCGCCGCCTCGCCGGTGCTGGGCTATCGCGGGCCCTTTATCCTGGAGGGAAAGATGCCCGCCGTCCCGCTCGCCGATGTCACCTTGCAGCAGAAGGACATGCTGCTCGCGCTCGAGCTCGGCCGCAAGCTCGGCAGCCCGGTCCCGCTCGCGGCGGCCGCCAACGAAATGATGAATGCCTGCCGCGGCCTCGGGCTCGACCATCGCGATTTCGTCACCGCGCACGAGGTCTATCGCCGCCTGGGCGGGCAGACGTAGCGCGCGTCTCACGCGCGATTAACTGATGATAACCTCCGCAGTGCCTCGAACGGGAGCCCGGCCCATGACTGCTATCGCTCTCGCCCTGCACATACTCGGCGCCGTCGTCTGGGTCGGCGGCATGTTCGCGATCTACGTCTGCCTGCGACCGGCGCTCGGCGCGCTCGAGCCGCCACAACGCCTTCGGCTGATGCGGGTCACCTTTCAGAAATTCTTTCCATGGGTTTGGATAGCAATCCTGCTGCTCATTGCCAGCGGTTACTGGATGCTTTTCACGACCTTTGGTGGCTTTGCCGGCGCTCGCCTTCACATCCATCTCATGCAGGCGATCGGCTGGCTGATGATCGCGCTGTTTGTCTGGTTGTTCCACGGACCGTGGCTGGCGTTCAAACGGGCTGTTGACACCGAGGACTGGCCGAGCGCTGGCGCTCGCCTCAACCGGATCCGCCAGATCATCGCCGTCAATCTGCCACTCGGCCTCCTCGTCGTCGTCATCGGCGCCAGTGGGCGCTACTGGGGCTAACTCTCCGTTGGGGACCTTGTCGAGGTCCACGTAGTATTGCGATTGGCGACCTAATTGTTGCCGTCGTGGGCACTAGCTGCCCTTCAATGGCTGCCCCTGCCGGTCAGTCTCGCAACCGCAATTCGGGCATGTCCAGCCGCCCCACAGTGCCTGTTTCAACGAGGTCGGCGTCCGATACCGCGGCAGTTCGGCCGCGCAACGCGGGCATGTCTTGCCACCCGCTCCGGCGATCATCATAGCGCCGATTGCCCCTCCGATAGCGCCTCCGATGGCACCTCCCGAGGGCGGCAATCCCGCGAGATCGGCAAGCGCAGCAACGATCGCAATAGCGGCGGCGACGCCGAGTGCTAGGAATGCAAACCTGAGCACGAATTCCCCCTACCTTACGAGATTGCTTTCGCCCCCTCCCAACGGGGCCGGGGTTGGATTGAAGCATATCGAATTGGCAGGGATCAGTCAGTGGCCCGGACAGTTACGAGTGTAGACAGCGATATGCACCCGCCGTAGCCTATAGCGGGCTAACGGCGTCACACCTCCTACTTCCCCCCCTGTGAACGTCATTAGTCCAGAGCCCCGACCGTCCCCAGGTCGGGGCTCGCTGCTTTAGTTGCCGATGTCGCAGGGGATCCGCCCAGTCGCCGCTCCGGGTAACGAATCGAACGGGCGCACGTGCGAACCACGAGATGGGGAGAGCGATGGTGAAGCGAACTATTCGAAAGACCAAACGAAATGTTTCAGGCAGGGCCGCAGCGCCCGCGAAAATGTATCGCACCAATATACGCGAGGTGCCGAAGGTCGCGGGACTCAAACGCAAGGACGGCTGGGTCGACATGCAGGTGCAATTCCTGATCGACAAACGATGCGCCGGTGCCGATCATGTGGTGGGATGGACCGTGCTCAAACCGGGGGCGCGCCACGAGCGGCACCGTCATCATAACTGCGATGAGTTCTTCATCGTCCTCAAAGGTCGCGGCCACATCTACACCGACCAAGGCGAGGCGGCGTCGGTCGAAGGAGACGTCGTGTATTCGCCCCGCGACTGCTGGCACGGCTTCAACAACACCTCGGATGAGGACGTGGTGTTGGTGTGGGGCTGGATGGGCGCCGGCTCGATTGAGGCCTCGGGCTACGAAGCGGCGGCGGAGCATCATTAAACCATGTCTCGTTGAAATGACTTCAGAGCGAGCGGCGAACTCGGTCCTACCCTCCTCCTTGTGGGGAGGGTCGGCGCACGCAGGCAAGCTTGCGCAGCCTGCGCAGGCTTGGCTGCGCTGCGCCGGGGTGGGGGTTCTTCAGCGGATCGCCGCACGACCCCCGCCCCTCCCCACAAGCGGGAGGGGTGCAGACCGAGTACGCGGCAAGTGATGCGTCGACTAGAGTATCATTCATGTTTCAGCACCCACGTGGCCGGTAGCGATAGAAGGATTGCCATGAATCTCTGGGAGGATACGCGCGTCGTGCGCGGGATGCGGGCACAGCTCGAGATGCGGCGCAAGCGTCTCGAGGCCGGCGATGCTGCGTTGGGCTGGAAGGTCGGGTTCGCCGCGCCCGAGATGCTCAAGCGGCTGGACATTACCGGACCGCTGGTGGGATTCCTCACGCGCAGGGCGCTCGTTCATTCCGGAGCAAACGTATCGCTCGCCGGCTGGGCCAGGCCGGTGGCGGAGCCGGAAATCGCCGTCCACATCGGCCGCGACGTTTCGGCAGGCGCCGACCATGCCACCGCCAAAGCCGCGATCGCCGGCATCTCGCCGGCGATCGAGGTCGTCGATGTCACAGAACCACCCGAGGATCCGGAGCGCATCCTGAGCGGCAACATCTATCAGCGGCATGTCGTGCTCGCCGGTCAAGCGCCGGCAAAGGCCGGCAGCGCATCGGACGACGTTGTTTGCCATGTGCTGCGTCGCGGGCGCGAGTTCGCGCGCACCAGCGATCCGCAGGCCAATACCGGCAAGTGGGTCGACATCGTGCGCCACGTTGCGGATGTGCTTGCGGCCTTCGGCGAGCGGCTGCGCGGCGGGGAAATCATCATCACCGGGTCGGTGGTGCCGCCGATTGCAATCGAACCGGGGGAGGATACGATTTCATTCGAGGTCGATCCCGTCGGCGCCGTGGAGGTCGGCTTTTCCGGCTTCAAGCAGCCGGGGGAGTGAATGTTGCGCGGCCGGGACGGACCGATTAGCGTTCTCGGCGTCGGGCGGCCCATGAGGTTCGAGAAATGTCCAAGCTCTACATCCCTGTCATCGCTCTCGCTGCAATTCTCGCCTTGTCGGCAACCCCGGCGCAGACACAGACGCAAGCTTGGCCGCAGCAGCCGGTCCGCTTGATCATTCCGTTCGGTCCGGGCGCCGGCGCCGATATCGGCGCACGGCTCATTCAGGACCGCCTGCAGGCACGCTGGGGCAAGCCGGTCGTCATCGAGAATCGGCCGGGCGGCGATAGCATCGTCGCGATCCAAGCCGTGCTCTCCGCCAACGACGATCACACGTTCTTTTGGGGGCCGAGCGGGAGCTTCATCGTTCATCCGTATCAGTACAAGAAGCTGCCCTACGACCCGGCCGATCTGGTGCCGGTGGCGCGCTTCTCCAGCACCATTCTCGGCGTCGGCGTGCCGGCGTCGATGAAAGTCACGACGCTCGCCGATTTCGTCAAACGCGCGCGCGCCGAGCCTGGCAAGTTCAATTCGGCCGCGGTTCCGGGCATTACCGAGCTCGCGTTCGATTACTTCGCGCACAACGCCAAGGTCACGACGACGAAGGTTCCCTACAAGGACATCGTGCAGGCGGTGAACGACCTCGCCGAAGATCGCCTGCAGGTCTATTCGGCCTCCTACGCCATTCTGCGTCCGCAACGGGAGGCCGGCAGGATCACGGTGCTCGCGCAGATGGGGCGCGAGCGGGCGCCGAGCCTGCGCGACATTCCGACCGGCGTCGAAGCCGGATTCCCCGAGTTGGAAATGGACGGCAATGTCGGCCTGTTCGGAAGCAAGGCCTTGCCGGCGGACTTGCGCGAACGCATCGGCGCCGACGTGGTCGCGGTGTCCGACGACAAGGCGATCGATGAGAAACTCAATGCGACTGCGCAGACGCCGAGCCGCGGCGGAGCGCGCGAGTTTGCCGCATCGATCGAGCGCCAGCGCGCGCAGATCGCCACGATTGCCAAGGCGCTCGG
>CBFGVM010000095.1:0-11576 GCA_965652015.1 uncultured Alphaproteobacteria bacterium | reverse complement strand
AGAGCGGGTCCTCGCCCGCATCCAGCATGCGGCAGAGATAGTAGAGCGCCGCATCCGGGTCGGAGCCTCGCACCGATTTGTGCAAGGCGCTGATCAGGTTGTAGTGGCTGTCCTGCTGCTTGTCGTAGATCGGCGCACGGCGTTGCACCACATCCTGCAATTGCGCCGCGTCGAACGTCTCGCCTTTGCGCGCGGCTCGCCATACCTCCTCCGCCAGGGTCAGCGCCGCGCGGCCGTCCCCGTCCGCCATGAGGATGAGGGATTGCCGCGCCTCGGCGTCCAGGGGCAGCGTCTTGCCTTCGATCGCCTCGGCGCGGGCAAGCAGCTTCTCGATCGCATCGGCATCGAGCCGCTTGAATACCATCACGCGCTCGCGAGAGAGGTGCTGCGCGATCAACTCGACGGACGGATTCTCGGTGGTGGCGCCGACGAGAACGATCGTGCCGTCTTCCATGACCGGCAGAAACGAGTCCTGCTGCGCGCGATTGAAGCGATGGATCTCGTCGACGAAAAGAAGCGTGCCCTGCCCGCTCTCGCGCCGCGCCCGGGCCGCATCGAACACCTTCTTGAGGTCGGCGACCCCGGAGAAGATCGCGGAGATCTGCTCGAAATGCAGATCGGTCGCTTGCGCCAAGAGCCTGGCCACGGTGGTTTTGCCGGTGCCGGGCGGCCCCCAAAAGATGAGCGAACCCAGCGTTCGCGTGCCCAGCAGGCGCGTAAGCGCCCCGTCCGATCCGAGCAGATGATCCTGGCCTACCACCTCGTCGAGCCGTGTCGGCCGCAACTTGTCGGCAAGCGGACGTGGGGCATCGCGCTCGAGCCCCGCCGCCGCAAACAGCGGCGCGCCTTGTCGCTTGGCCCGAGGCGTCATCCACGCAGCTCCACGGAGAGCTGCTGGCCTGCCCGTACGATGGTGATGCTCCAGCGCCTACTCTGCTGGCCCGCGACGCGCTCGAGGTCGCGCGTCTGCGCGATTTTCGAATTGTTGACCGAAAGCACGAGGTCGCCGGGCTGGAAGCCCAGCCGCTGCGCCGGCGATCCGGTGGAGATCTCGATGATCACCACGCCCTGGGACGAGGGATCGAGCCGCAAGCGCTCGGCAAGCGCGGGCGAGAGGTTGGATACTTTGGCCCCCTGAAATGGTGAGGGCGAGGCGATGATGAGTTCCTCGTGCGGGGCATCGGGCACGGCTTCAAGCGCCACGCTCAGCGCCACCTCCTTGCCGGCGCGCACGATGCCGAGCCGCGCGGTGCCGCCGATCGGCTTGGTGGCAAAGCGATACTCGAAGGCATTGGCGTCCTCGACCTGCAGTCCATCGATGGCAGTGATCAGGTCGCCGGTCTTGAGGCCGGCGCGCGCGGCGGGACTCGCTGGGGCCACGCTGGCGATCAGCGCGCCGGCTGGACGCTTGAGCCCCAGACCTTCGGCAATTTCCGGCGTTACCCCCTGCAGTCTCGCGCCAAGCCATGGACGCCTGACCGTGGAGCCGCCGCTCTTTGCCGAGGCGACCACGACCTTCACCATGTTTGCCGGAATGGCGAAACCAATGCCCTGCGAGCCGCCCGAGCGGGAGAAGATCGCGGTATTGATGCCGACGACGCGTCCGGCGAGGTCGACCAGCGCGCCACCTGAATTGCCGGGATTGATGGCCGCGTCGGTCTGGATGAAAAACTGATAGTCGGTGATGCCGACCTGCGTGCGCGCCACCGCCGACACGATGCCATGGGTTACGGTCTGGCCGACGGCGAACGGATTGCCGATGGCGAGCACCACGTCGCCCACCTCGAGCGCGTCCGAATCGGCCAATTCGAGCGCCGGAAAGCGCTCGTTCTGCGCTTTGATCCGTAGCACGGCGAGATCCGAGCGCGAATCCTTGAGCACCATCTCGGCCTCGAATTCGCGCTTGTCCGCCAGCGACACCCGCACCTGGTCCGCGCCTTCGATGACGTGATTGTTGGTGACCACCAGACCCGTGGGGTCGACCAGAACCCCAGAGCCGAGCGAGCGCTGGACCGGGTCTCCCGGCCCGCCCGGGCCGCCGGGCGCTCCGAAGAAGCGGCGGAAGATCGGGTCGTCAAAGAGCGGATTGCGGACGGCGACCATCTTGGCGGCATAGACGTTGACGACGGCCGGCGCAGCGCGCTGCACAACGGGCGCGTAGGAGAGCCGCAGCTCGTCCGGCGATGAAGGAACGCGGCGCGCCGGGCTGCGCTCTTGGGCGGCGGCCGCAAGCGGCACGGCAGCAACGCCAATGAGCGCGGCCGCCGCAACTCGCCGCAAAGGCAAAGAGACGCTCAATCCCCAGGGCATGGGCAAAATCCGCATTCGGGCGAGGCCAGATATAAGCCGAGGGTCGCGGCAAATGAAGGGCACGCTGAGATACCCCCGCGTCTATGGAACATGTGCCCGCATGGCCTAAACTGGCGCGCTTTCTGCCGTGCGAGGATCGCGTGCCGCATTCCCCTCCCGAATCGATTGCCGGCCCCTCGCATGCCGCCGCGGCAGCGATCTACATCGTCGCCTTCGTCACCGGCGCGATCGTGATGAGTTTCGAGATGTTGGGCTCGCGCTATCTCAACCCCTATTTCGGCAGCGGCATCTATACCTGGGCGGCGCTGATCTCGACCGTGCTGATCGCACTCATGGCGGGCTATTTTCTCGGCGGGGCGCTCGCCGACCGTACCGCCTCGCCGACCGTCCTTGCGCTCACCGTCATTGTCGGGTCGCTCTATCTCCTCGTGCTGCCGAGCTTCGCCCAGGCGGTTCTGGAGTTCGTGCTCGCCGGGATCGATGATATCCGCGTCGGCAGCTTAGCCTCCTCCCTCGCCCTCATGTTCTTCCCGGTGACCTTGCTCGGCATGTACTCGCCCTTTGCCATTCGCCTGCTGCTGCGTTCGGCGCAACGCTCCGGGCGGGTATCCGGCGCCGTCTACGGCATCTCCACCGCGGGGGCGATCGTCGGCACGCTGGGGACCACCTTCGTCCTCATTCCGACGATCGGATCGCGTGCGATCACGCTCACGCTCGGAGCCCTGGGACTGATCGCGGGTTTGGGATTACTGGCGCTGGCGCGACGGCGCGCCGGCGCCGCTCTCCTGATTATTGCGCTTGCCTCGCCGACCGCTGGACGAGCCGACAATCCGATCGACGAGAGCATTCGCGCGGGCATGCTCAAGCGCGGCGACGGCCGGCTCGCCCACATCGAAACGCAATACAACGATGTCTTCATCACCAAGCGCGGGCACCAACTGGTGATGTCGTTCCAGGTCCAGGGCTGGGACTACACTGAATCGGTGAGCAATCTTCTCGACCCGGACGATCTGCCGCTGCGCTACGCGCAAGTGATGACGATCGCAACCGTCTATGCCGAGGCGCCGCGTAAAATCCTGATGCTGGGCCTGGGCGGCGGCTCGATCTCGACTTATCTCGGCCGTTTCATGCCCGAGGCTGCGATTACCACGGTCGAAATCGATCCCGGCGTGATCACCGCAGCCAAGAATTACTTCGGCCTGCGCGAGACCGAGCGCATGCACTACCGTCCCGGCGACGGCCGGGTTTTCCTCACCCGCAGCAACGAGCTCTACGACTTGATCCTGCTCGACGCCTATCGCGGAGGCTACGTGCCGTTTCATCTGCTGACGCGCGAGTTCTACACGTTGGTCAAGCAACGCCTCGCGCCCGGCGGCGCTGCAGCCTTCAACGTGCATGATGGCAGCAAGCTTTATGCCTCGACCGTCAAGACGCTCGGGGAAGTATTTGCCGCAGTCGATCTCTTTCCAACCGGGCGCGGCGAGGTAATCGCGGTCGCCACCGCGGCGTCCATCGACACGCAGGTGCTGGAAGAGCGGGCTGCGGAACTACAGAAGCGGTACGGCTTCCGTTTTCCGTTGCCGAAGATCCTACGAGGACGCATGGACAAGCCGCAGTCGCAGGCTGCGAACGGCGATGTCATTACCGATGATTTTGCACCGGCCGATGTTTATGACGTGATCGGCAGGGATCTGCGTCGGCGGAAGTAGCTCGCCTGCTCACTCCTTTGGCGGCACCGTGCGCAGATACGCGACCATGGCATCGACGTCGCTATCGGTCATCTTGGCATAAAACGCATATCCCATCGGCGGCTTGAGCTTGGTGCCGTCTTTGCGCACGCCGTGCGTGATGGCGCGCTTGATCTCGGCATCGCTCCAATCGCCGAGGCCCGAGGCCTTGCTCGCGGTGATGTTGCGCGAGGTCGAAACTCCCCATGGTCCGGGAAACTGGCGCCCGCCTTTGCCGAGCGACTTTTCGAAATCGAGGCTGCCTCCGGACGGGCTGAACGGCGTATGGCATTCCATGCAATGGGCGATGGTGACGAGATAGAAGCCGCGCTTCACCTTATCGTTGAGATCGAATTCCGACATGGGCTTCTCGGCGCCCGGCAACACCTGCTGAGCAGTCGGCAGCTTGTAGACCGGGCCACGCACCCTGTTCTCCACCGGCGGCACCGAGCGCAGATAAGCGACGATGCCGTCGAGATCACCTGGGGTGAGAATCTTGTAGAAACCGCTTGGCATGATAGGGGCAAGGTGGTGGCCCGCAGGGCGCGTGCCCTCCTGCAAGGCGGCCTTGATCTCGGCATCACTCCAATCGCCGATACCGGTGTTGCGATCGGGGGTGATGTTGGACGCGATCACATCGAACGCATGCTCGTCGAACCGCAGTCCGCCGGACAGCGCCTTGTCGAACTGTGGACCGTTCGGCCCCATCGGCGTGTGGCAGTTGTGACAGGTCATGACGGTGTCGACGAGATATCGTCCGCGCTCGAGCGACGCTTGCGCGATCGCCGCCGTCGGAGCTGCAAGCACGGCCAGCAATCCAAGAGCCACGCCACGATTCATTTCCTTCTCTCCCTTGTCTTGTCCGCACGGGTCGCCTGCGGCGTCTTACGACCGCTAGCGACAGAGCAGACGCGTCGTCCCACTAAAAAAGGCAGCGCACGGGCGCTGCCCTTTTTATCTTTCGCGTGGTTACCCGATCACGCCGGCGCGGCCTCCTCAGGCTGCGGCTCCGGCTTCGCTTGCGACGGGCCGGAATCCTGCCCCTTGGCGTCGACGTCGCGATCGACGAATTCGATCACCGCGACGGGCGCGGAATCGCCGTAGCGGAAGCCGGCCTTGAGCACTCTGATGTAGCCGCCGTCGCGGTCCTTGTAACGCGGACCCAGCACATCGAACAGCTTCTTCACCATGCCCACGTCTCGCATCTGCGCAATCGCTTGGCGCCGCGCATGTAGGTCGCCGCGCTTGGCAAGCGTGATCAGTTTCTCGACGATCGGCCGCAAGTCCTTCGCCTTCGGCAAGGTCGTCACGATCTGTTCATGCTTGATCAGCGCCGCCGCCATGTTGGCGAACATGGCGCGGCGATGCTCATGGGTGCGGTTGAGCTTGCGATGGGCGATCCGGTGACGCATGCGCGTACTCCGCACAGGCCGCAGTGGTCAGTGATCAGCAATCAGGTGAGGCTCTGATGACTGTCTTCTGAGCACTGACAGCTGTCAATAATGATCCTCGAAGCGCTTGGCCAGCTCGTCGATGTTGTCCGGAGGCCAGCCCGGCACTTCCATGCCCAGATGCAGCCCCATCTGCGCCAGCACTTCCTTGATCTCGTTGAGCGACTTGCGCCCGAAGTTCGGCGTGCGCAGCATCTCGGCCTCGGTCTTCTGAACGAGGTCGCCGATATAGACGATGTTGTCGTTCTTGAGACAGTTGGCCGAACGGACCGAAAGCTCGAGCTCGTCCACCTTCTTGAGGAACGCTGGATTGAAGGCGAGATCGGGAATCGCCTCGGTTACGACCTCCTTGCGCGGCTCCTCGAAATTGACGAATACGTTGAGCTGATCCTGCAGGATACGCGCGGCGTAAGCGACGGCGTCGTCTGGGGCTACCGCGCCGTTGGTCTCGATGTGCATCGTCAATTTGTCGTAGTCGAGAATCTGTCCTTCACGGGTATTTTCGACCTTGTAGGAAACCTTGCGCACCGGCGAATAGAGGCTGTCGACCGGGATCAGACCGATCGGCGCATCCTCCGGCCGATTGCGTTCGGTGGGGACATAGCCCTTGCCGGTGTTGACCGTGAACTCCATGCGGATCTCGGCCCCCTCGTCTAACGTGCACAGAACGAGGTCGGGGTTGAGCACGACGATGTCGCCCACGGTCTGAATGTCGCCGGCGGTGACCGTCCCAGGCCCCTGCTTCTTGACGACCATGCGCTTGGGTCCATCGCCCTGCATCTTGATGGCGATGTCCTTGATGTTGAGCACGATGTCGGTCACATCCTCGCGCACGCCCGGAATAGAGGAGAATTCGTGCAGCACGCCGTCAATATGTACCGACTGCACGGCCGCGCCTTGCAACGACGACAGCAAGATGCGCCGCAGTGCGTTGCCCAGCGTCACGCCGAAGCCGCGCTCGAGCGGTTCGGCGACCACGATGGCGTCGCGCTTGGGATCGGCGCCAGCCGATACCTGGAGCTTGTTCGGTCGGATCAGTTCCTGCCAGTTTTTCTGGATCGTCACGTTGGCACCCATGCCTTTGAACGGCGCGGCGGCAGGCCGCTCACCCCATTCCGCCGCGGAGGAATTTTCTGCGATGGCGGGCTCCTCGGGAGTCCGCCGGAAGAGCACATCGTCTGTCATACTCGGCGCCTTTTGCGTGGACGGCAGCCGTTGTGGGGGATCGGCGTGACGTCGCGAATGGAAGTAATCGTGAAGCCGGCCGACTGCAGAGACCGCAACGCCGATTCGCGGCCGGAACCGGGGCCCGCGACCTCGACTTCGAGGGTGCGCATGCCGTGCTCCTGGGCCTTCTTAGCGGCGTCCTCGGCCGCCACCTGCGCTGCGTAGGGCGTCGATTTTCTCGAGCCCTTGAAGCCCATGGTGCCAGCAGACGACCACGCGATGGTGTTTCCTTGGGCGTCGGTAATGGTGATCATGGTGTTGTTGAACGTCGCGTTCACGTGCGCGACTCCGGAAGCGATATTCTTGCGTTCGCGTCGTCGGACGCGGGTGGCTTCTTTACCCATTCTCGATCCTCTCGCCGCTCGGCGCTGCGACCGCCGGGCCGATGGCTGGTGCTGTAATGACGCAACCGACCTCGCGCAGGCTACTCAAGGCGCGCGCTTCTTGCCGGCAATCGGTTTGGCCGGCCCCTTACGGGTGCGGGCGTTGGTATGGGTGCGTTGGCCGCGAACCGGCAGTCCGCGGCGATGTCGCAACCCACGGTAGCAGCCAAGATCCATCAGCCGCTTGATGTTCATGGCCACGTCGCGCCGCAGATCGCCCTCAACCATATAGTCGCGGTCGATCACCTCACGGATCTGCAGCACTTCCTGATCGGTCAACTGCGACACCCGGCGGGCCTCCGGGATTCCAACTTTCTCCATGATTTCATTGGCCTTTTTTGGCCCGATCCCATGGATATATTGCAATGCAATAACGACGCGCTTGTTGGTCGGTATGTTGACGCCGGCGATGCGGGCCACAGTCAATCACTCCTTCTGCCGACCGCGGGTACCCGGCCGGCGGTCATGCCACACGAGGCGGGTCGCAAACGATAACGCGACACCCTCCCCGTTCCGCAGGGCCCGGTATCGCTCGACCTCTCGACTTGGATGGGGGTTATTAATGGATTCATCGTCGTTTCGTCAACCTCCGCCCTGAGCGGCTTTTGCGTCGGTCAGCCTTTCCGGCAGCGCCTTTGCGGACGCCCGATTTGGCCATTTTAGCGTGGCCTTTCGCAGGCTTAGCAGCCCGGCTGGCGCGCGCCTTCGCTGCTGCGCCCGAGGCTGCCGACGCGTTGACCGGCGTTTTCTTCGTCTCCGTCTTCCGGAGCACCCGATCGATGGCGCTCGATACCTGCGGAATCGGGCTCATACCGTCGACCGACCGCAACACGCTCTGAAGCTGGTAATAAGTGACGAGCGGCGCGGTTTGATCCCGATAGGCCAAAAGCCGGCGCCGGAGCACCTCCGCATCATCGTCCTCGCGAAGCATCTCGCCCCGCGCTTTCATCTCGGCGATGCGCTTCTTGATGCGCTTGAGCAGCACGCCCTCGTCCACCTTGAGCTCAATGACGGCATCGAGCTTGAGGCCCTTCTCCTTGAGCATGCGATCAAGCGCGTGCGCCTGCGGCACCGTGCGCGGGAACCCATCGAGGATGAAGCCGTTGCGCGCATCGGGCTCGTCGATGCGCTCGGCGACGATCGCCACCACCATGTCGTCGGGCACGAGCTCGCCGCGCGCCATCATCTCCTTGGCGCGCACGCCAATCGGAGTGCCAGCCTCGACCGCGGCGCGCAGCATGTCGCCGGTCGAAAGCTGCAGCAGACCATGCTTGGCGACGAGCCGCTGCGCCTGCGTACCTTTGCCGGCCCCCGGCGGGCCGAGCAACACCAGCCTCATCTACGCCGCCCCCGCAGCTTCGACCGCTTGATCAGACCTTCATATTGGTGCGCCAGCAAATAGCCCTGAATTTGCGCGACCGTATCCATCGTGACGCTGACTACGATCAAGAGCGAGGTGCCGCCGAAATAAAACGGCACCGCGGCATACGAGATCAGGATCTCGGGCAGGAGACAAACGAGCGCGAGGTAGGCCGCGCCGATGACCGTGATGCGCGAGAGCACATAATCGATGTACTCCGCCGTACGCTCGCCCGGTCGGATCCCGGGAATGAAGCCGCCGTGCTTCTTCAAATTCTCCGCCGTTTCCGTCGGGTTGAACACGATCGCGGTGTAGAAAAAGGCGAAGAAGACGATGAGCCCGATATAGAGGATCAGGAACAGCGGCCGTCCGTGACCGAGCTGAGTAGTGAGGATGACGAACCACTCCGGCCCTTGACCGGCATTGAAGTTGGCGACGGTGGTCGGCAACAACAGCAGCGAGGAGGCGAAGATCGGCGGAATCACGCCGGATGTGTTGAGCTTGAGCGGCAGGTGGGAGGACTGGCCCTCGAACATGCGGTTGCCGACTTGCCGCTTGGGATACTGGATCAGTAATCGGCGCTGCGCGCGCTCCATGAACACGATGAAGCCGATCACCGCGACCGCCATCACCAGCACCACCAGGATCAACCCGGTCGAGAGCGCGCCTTGGCGGCCGAGCTCGAGGGTGCCTGCGATGGCTGACGGCAACTCCGCCACAATGCCTGCGAGGATGATCAGCGAGATGCCGTTGCCGATGCCGCGCGAGGTGACCTGCTCGCCGAGCCACATCAGGAACATGGTTCCGCCGGTCAGCGTGATGACGGTGCCGATGCGGAAAAACCAGCCGGGATCCGTGACAACGTTGCCGGCCCCTTCGAGGCCCACCGAGATACCGTACGACTGGAAGGCCGCCAACAACACGGTCAGGTAGCGCGTGTATTGGTTCATGACCTTGCGGCCCTGCTCGCCCTCCTTCTTCAACTGCTCGAGCGTGGGCGACACCGTCGTCATCAATTGAATGATGATCGAGGCCGAAATGTACGGCATGATGTTGAGAGCAAAGATCGCCATCCGATGGATGCCGCCACCGGAAAACATGTTGAACATGCCGAGAATTCCACCGGCCTGCGAGCGGAAGATCTGGTCCCAGGCCGAGGGGTCGATGCCGGGCAGCGGGATGTAAGTGCCGAGCCGATACACGAGGAGCGCACCGAGCGTGAACCAGATGCGCTTCTTGAGCTCCTCGGCCTTGGCGAGCGCCGAGAAATTGAGATTGGCGGCGAGTTGTTCTGCTGCAGAGACCATGGGCCTTCCCGTTCCGCCCCCGAGACTCTCAGGGGTGCGCCCGCGACTATATAGGCATCAAGCGGGCTGTTCGCCCGTCGGTCGCTTCGGCGCCAGCAGGGTGACCGAACCGCCCGCCTTCTCCACCGCTTGCATCGCCGATTTGGACGCCCCCCAGACCGAGAAGGCAACTTTGGCCTTGATTTCACCCGAGCCGAGCAGCCGAACGCCGTCCTTGGCCCTTCTCAGTACGCCCGCCTTCACCAAAGCCTCGGCATCCACGGTCGCGCCGGGATCGAGCTTGCCTGCATCGATCGCCGCCTGAATCTTCTCGAGATTGACTTCGTTGAGCCGGCGCGCGAACGCCGCATTTCGGAATCCGCGTTTCGGCAGCCGCCGATGAAGCGGCATTTGTCCGCCCTCGAAGCCTTTGATCCGCGCACCCGCGCGAGCGGTCTGGCCCTTGCCGCCGCGCCCGCCGGTCTTGCCCACGCCCGAGCCGATGCCGCGGCCGATGCGAGTACGCTTCCGGCGCGCCCCTGCCCGGTCGGCGAGTTCGTGGAGCTTCATCGGCTCTCTCCCTGGGCGTCCAGTACGCGAACCAAATGCTTCACCTTGGCGATCATGCCCCGGGTTTGCGGGGTATCCGGCAGCTCCACGACGCGACCGATCCGGTTGAGGCCGAGCCCGATCAGCGTCTCGCGTTGGGAATGCTGCCTGCGGATAGGGCTGCCAATCTGTTCGACTTTGATGCGTGTCGTGTTCATGTTGATCCCGGCGTGCCTCATTGGTTATTCGGTGGCCTGCTCGCCCTCGCCGAGGTCACGCCGCCGCGCCTGCAGCGTCGACACTTTGATATTGCGCCGAGCGGCGACCGAGCGCGGCGAGTCCTGGCGCTTGAGGGCATCGAAGGTTGCCCGCACCATATTGTACGGATTGGACGAGCCGAGTGATTTCGCCACCACGTCCTGCATGCCCAGCGTCTCGAACACGGCACGCATGGGGCCGCCGGCGATGATGCCGGTGCCGGGCGGCGCCGCCCGCAGGTATACCCGGCCCGCACCGTGTCGGCCGGCCACATCATGATGCAACGTGCGACCTTCGCGCAGCGGCACTCGGATGAGCCCGCGCTTGGCCGCGTCGGTGGCCTTGCGGATGGCCTCCGGAACCTCGCGCGCCTTGCCGTGGCCGAAGCCGACCCGTCCCTTCTCGTCGCCCACCACCACGAGCGCCGCGAAACCGAAACGGCGTCCCCCCTTTACGACCTTCGCCACGCGGTTGATATGGACGAGCTTGTCGGTGAATTCGTTTTCGCGCTCTTCCCGGTCGCGGCGGTCGCGTGGTTCACGTGCCATGATTTTGTCCCAACTTGTTATCTTCGGTAGCTGTCCGAGCACAAGCCTCTGCTTGCAGACTCGTCATTTGTGCGCAGTTCCTCGCTCCGCCTTCAGAAATTGAGGCCACCCTCGCGCGCCGCGTCCGCCAGCGCCTTGACGCGACCGTGGTAAAGGTATCCGCCGCGATCAAACACGACTTCCTTGACCCCCTTCGCGACGGCGCGCTCGGCGAGCCGCTTTCCGACCGTCTTCGCCGCCTCGATATTGGCGCCGGTTTTGAGGCTTTCGCGCATCTCCTTCTCGAGCGAGGACGCGGATACAAGCGTCCTGCCATCCGCATCGTCGATCACTTGCGCATAGATGTGCTTCGAAGAGCGGAAAACCGAAAGCCGCGCGCGTTTGCCTGCGGCTCGGCGGACGTTGCGCCGCACTTTCGCCGTGCGGCGCAAGGTTCGATCAGCGACCGTCGCCATCGTGCATCCTCATCACTTCTTC
>CBFGVM010000094.1:0-11606 GCA_965652015.1 uncultured Alphaproteobacteria bacterium | reverse complement strand
ATGCGCTATGTGATGGTGGCGGCGGCCGCACCGGTGATCGATCTCGTGATGATCGACCCCAATAATCCGCGCTCGCTCGCCTACCAGTTGGCGCGCATCGAGGCCCATCTTGCCGCCCTGCCGCAGCGAAGCGACGACGGCCGCCTGTCGCCGCCTGAGCAGATCGCAACGGCGCTCGTGGCGCAAGTCCGCACGGCTAACGCCGCCGCATTCGACGGCACGACCTTGTTCGCCGCTGAAGAGACGCTGATGAAGCTCGCGGACGTAATCGCATCGACCTATTTCACCGTCCAGGAGCGGGCGGAGGTTCGCTGGGAAGCGCTCGGATGATCTACGATATCCGGCAGGTCACGACCTACCACTACGCCTCATCGGTCGCGTATGCGCGCCACGTGTTGCGGCTCACGCCCATCGACCGCATGGGGCAACGCGTTCACGCCGCCGCAGTGGATATCGAGCCCGAGCCTGTCGAGCGGCGTGAGGGGCACGATTTCTTCGGCAATCGGATGACGTGGATCGAGCTCAATCAGCCGCATGATACCCTGAGCGTGCGGGTCGCGGCGCGGGTTGCGGTGAAGCGCGATATCGTTGTGGAAGCGAGTCCGGCGTGGGAGGACATTCGCGACGCGGCTTTTGCCTCCGTCGATCTGTCGCCGAACTCTCCCGCGCATTACGTGTTTGCGAGCCGGCAGGTCTCGCTCGACCCGGAAATCCGCGCCTATGCCGCGGAGAGCTTTTCGCCGCGACGGCCCGTTCTCGACGCCGCCGTCGATCTGGCGCGGCGGATCAAGGCGGACTTCGTGTACGAGATCGGCGCAACGACGGCATCGACCACGCCGCCCATGTCGTTCGCGCTGCGCCGCGGCGTCTGCCAGGACTTCGCCCATATCATGATTTCCGGGATGAGGGGTCTCGGCCTGCCGGCCGCTTATGTGAGCGGCTATCTGCGGACCGCACAGTCTGCCGACGAGAAGAGGCTCGAGGGCGCCGGCGCGATGCATGCCTGGGTGTTGGTGGGCTGCGGAGACGACGTCGGTTGGCGCGGGCTTGATCCGACCAACGGTATCTTTGCCGGCGACGACCACGTGGTGCTGGCCATCGGCCGCGACTACGCCGATGTCGCGCCGATCGACGGCGTCATTTTCGCCTCGGGCGGCCAGCGCCTCGAGGTATCCGTGAGCGTGACGCCGGTGCCGGAGTAGCTGCGCATGAGCGTGCCGCAACCTCGGTGTGCGACGTGATCAAGGATCACGGCGCGGTGCCGTATATCGACTTCAAGTCGATCCACACTGGCCGTGGCGGCGGGCTATGGGCCAAGATGTATCACTACTTCCAATTCAACCGGCAAGAATTCCTGTGTCACTACCACAAGCGGAGCAATGTAGAATCCACGTTCTCAATGATCAAAGCCAAGTTTCGCGATCATGTCCGCAGCAAGAGTGATACGGCCTTGGTGAACGAGGTTCTGTGCAAGATCATCTGCCACAACATCTGTTGTTTGATACAAGAGTCGCATGAACTCGGCATCAACGCAGTCTTTTGGCAAGACCCGCAAGCCGCTTAAAAGAATTTTTGGTGTCCTAGGTTTGCGGGATTTGCCAGCGCGCGTACTCATAAATCCGGTTCTGTAAGCGCGGCTCTCTGAATGTCCGCTTCGCTCCCAAAGCGACCCAATTGTTGCGTCGCGGCGAAATGACGTGATGTGCCACAAGCCGACATATGCGGTGCAGCAAACGAGGCGCTATTCGATCACCTCGTCGGCACGCGCGAGCAGTGTCGGCGGTACTTCAAGGCCGAGTGCTTTGGCGGTCTTCAGGTTGATGAAAAAGTCGAACTTATTCGGCAGCACTACGGGTAAATCTGCCGGCACGGCACCCTTGAGAACCCGCCCCACGTAAATCCCGGCTTGGCGATACGAGTCGGCAACGCTCGCTGCGTAGCTCATGAGCCCGCCAACCATGACAAACTCGCGCTGGGGGTAGATCGTAGGAAGTGCGTAGTGCGCCACCAGCCCAACGAGTCGATCGCGGCGGCTGAGGAAAACGGCATCGGCGGTGACCAGTAAGGCGCTGGCATTCAGTCGAGCAACGGTTGCAAGGACTTTGTCAAAATCGTCTACGCTAGCCGCGTTCACAACATGCACTTGCTGCCTAAACTTGCGCGCGGCCCCCTCGACGTCCTTTCGCTCTGTCTCAATAGTTGGATGATTAGGGTTCACAAGCATGCCGATCGTAGTGGCTTTTGGGACTAGTTCGTGCAGTAGTTCCAGTCGTTTTGCCCCAAGGCCAGTGAGATAGCTAGTTGCGCCAGTTGCGTTCCCGCCGGGACGGTTGAGACTGGCTACAAGGCCCGCCGTGACCGGGTCAGCAGCACTCGTGAATACGATCGGGATCGTAGAGGTTGCGGTCTTGGCTGCGAGAGCCGCGGGCGTGGTAGTCGCGGCTATGACGCTCACCTGCCGACGGACGAGATCGGCCGCCAATTCCGCCAATCGATCATACTGGCCTTCTGCCCACCGGTACTCGATCGCCACGTTACGACCTTCGATAAAACCGGCTTGATTCAGGCTTTGGTGGAACGCAGCCAAGAGGTGCGCGAATCCTTCTCGCGTACCAGTGTTAAGGAAGCCGATCACCGGCATCGCTAGCTGCGCGCGCGCCGCGAGCGGCCACGCTACCGCGCCGCCGAGCAGGGCGATGAACTCGCGCCGTTTCACTGCCCGATGCCTCTCGTGCTTCCGACCGAAAGGATAGCACACCTTTGTACGGCAGGAGACTGCTGCGCTGCGGGATTTCGATCCGGCCTGTGTCGGGTCTGGGTCAATCTCGACACTTTTGACCAAGGCCGCGCGGCCGTTCATGTCCGCTATGCCTCCAATAGCGACCAAGGCGGTGAGTCGCAGCGAAACGTCGCCACTATCATGGCTCTAGTTTGTACTTACGAATGGTTTTGCCACCTCACGAACCTCCCTAATGAACCGCTGCGCCAAGGGAGTCGGCGTTCGCCGCTTCAACGTTATAATGCCAGTTGGGCGCGGGATGCCGGCGAATTCAACGTCCAAAATCCTGAGCGCGACCCCTCTCGTCACACTGGCCATCGAAACTGGAAGCATTGCTAGAAAGCGTCCCCCGGCCAGGAGCTGACAGCACAGCGGGATGGAGAAGCTGACCACGTGGCCACGCGGCGGATTCAATCCGCTGGCACGGAACACCTCAAGGATGGAGGATCCAATGATGCTATCGCCCGGCGGCAGCATCCAGGGTCCCTCAACGAGATCGCCGAGAGCAATCTTGCGCCGACGGACCCATTTGTTTTTGGTCCCCGCCATGATGACCTGACGGTCATCGAACAGTACTTCGATATCAAGCTCCTGATGCGAAGCGATCCGCGATGTCGGAGCCACGACTAGGTCGATGTTGCGCTGCCGGAGTTCGTGTTCGATCAGCGTGACTGGATCAGCCGCAACCACATGAAAGAGGATGCGCGGGTACTGCCGCACCAGACGTTCGATCACCGCGGCCACGAAACCTGATGCCAGCGGCTCGCTGCATCCAATCCGCAGCTCTCCGACGGTTGGATCGGCCAGAAATTCGATCTGCATCACGCTCCGCTTCAACTCATCGAAAGCGGCTATCCCGCCCTCGACCAACGCGCGTCCGTACACGGTTGGCTCCACGCCCTGCGGGTGGCGCTCGAGCAGGCGAACGCCGAGCGTATGCTCAAGCGCTGCAACCGCCTTCGAGACGGCTGGTTGCGAGATGTTGAGTTGCGCAGCGGCCTTGGCCATGCCACCGCGCTGCACCACCGCGTGGAAGAGACGGAGGTCGCTCAGCTTGAGCCGCCGAAGCGTGCGGTCCTCGAGGTCCATGCTCGGCCTCATGAATATTCGTGATAGGGATACCACAAAATAGAACTGGGAGTTATATGGAGGTGGGTCTACCGTCCGGGCGAGAGCACCCGGAGGAGCACGCGCCATGAAGACGCACATGGCCTGGTCCATGCTTTGCTTGCTCGTTCTTGGCACAGCCGCGACGGCTTTACCGGCGCGAGCGCAGGATTACCCATCCCGATACGTCTCGATCATCATCCAGACCGCGCCGGGCAGCGGTCCCGATGTGGTCGCGCGGATCGTCGCCGATCGCCTCACGCAGAGTTGGGGCCGGCAAGTCGCGATCATCAATCGCAATGGCGCCGCGGGCCTCGTCGCCGCGCAAGCCGCGGCGGCGGCGCAGCCGGACGGCTATACGCTCTACATGCCGACCTCTACCGCCCTAGTAATTCTGCCGGAAACGCAGCCGAATCTGTCGGTCGACTTCGAGCGCGATTTCGTGCCGATCGGGCTCATCAGCGAATCGCCCATGATCATCGCGGTCTCGCCCGCGCTCGGCGTCGATACACTCGCGCAATTCATCGCGCTGGCGAAGAAGCGGCCGGACCTTGCCTATGCGGCCAACAATCGCGGCAGCTTCCCGCATTTGGCCGGCGAATTTTTCCGGCGACGGGCGGGCATCGATCTGCTGTTCGTTCCGTATCCGGGGGCCGCTGCGGGCCTCAAGGATGTGATGGGCGGAACGATCTCCATGATCGTCGAGGGTCCTTCGGCGCTGTCGGGAGCGCTCGCGGCCGGCTCGATCAAGGGGCTCGCCGTCACCTCTGCAACGCGGCTGCCGAATTTCCCCGACTTGCCGACCGTGGCTGAAACCATGCCGGGATTCGCGGTGGTGGCCTGGTTCGCTCTGATGGCGCGGTCGGGAACGCCGGAGCCGATCGTCCGCAAGGTTGCCCTGGACCTGCAGGCGGTACTCCAGCAGCCCGAGACCAAGGAGAAGCTTGAGACGCTCGGCGTCTATCCGCGACCGGCATCGCCCGCGGACACCGCGCAATTCATCCGCCACGAACGCGAATCGTGGAAGCCGGTGATCAAGGAGCTCGGGCTCACCTTGCAATGAGCGGCAATGCGGGGCAGCTGGCGGTGGCGAGCAAAGGCATTGCCAGCGCTGCGCGGGCGGTAGCAGGGGCGGGCGCTGCGTTCTCTTCGTATGACGGCATCGGCCTGGCCGAACTGATTAGGACGAAGCAAGTCACGGCGGGCGAGGTGGTCGAGGACGCGATCCGCCAGATCGAAGTGCTCAATCCGAAGCTGAACGCGGTCATTCACAAGACCTACGACCGTGCCCGCCGGCGCGCTGCGACCGTTGGCGAGTGCCCTTTCGCCGGCGTGCCTTTCCTCGTCAAAGACAATGCCACGATTGCCGGAATCGAGCTCACGCGCGGATCGCGGGCGCTGCGCGGCGAGGTCTCCGATCGGACCGCGCCGTTGTTTGCCGCGGCCGAGAACACAGGGCTCATCCTCCTGGGCGTCACCAACATGCCCGAGCTGGGTCTGCTCGACGGCACCGAGAGCGCGCTGTACGGGCCGACCCGCAATCCGTGGAATCCCGATTACAGCCCCGGCGGATCGAGCGGCGGCTCGGCGGCCTGCGTCGCCGCCGGTCTGGTGCCGCTGGCGCACGGCACCGATGGCGGCGGCTCGATCCGCATACCGGCGTCGCATTGCGGCCTGTTCGGCCTGAAGGTATCGCGCGGGCGACTGCTGCCGGGACGGTTCGACGTCCCGGTATGGGAGCGCTTGGTTGATGGCTGTATCAGCCGGAGCGTACGCGACACCGCGATGTACCTCGCGCTGCTGGAGGATCCCGCGACGCCGCTGCCCAAGCTGGGGTTCGTTTCCGGGCCATGCTCCCGGCGCCTGAAGATTGCGCTGATGGACGAGGGCATGCGGAGCGAGGCTCCTGATCCCGACGTGCGCGCAGCGATTACCGCGACCGCGCAGGTCTGTCGCGATCTCGGCCACACGGTCGAGGCTGCGCGTCCTCCGCTCGATCAGGCGAAACTGGGCGACGCCGCTCGGCAGGTGGCCAATGTCGAGGTCGCGCGAGCGGTGGATGCGATCGCCGAGGTGCCCGCCCGACTCAAGGACGGATTCGAGGCGCGGGCGCTCGCATTGCGCGAGGAGGCGCTACGGAAGGGGCCGTTCGAGCAGCAGATTGGCGCGGCGCTACCGGTCCTTACTGCGGGAACGGCTGCGCTCGATCGATTCCTTCAGCAATGGGACGTGCTGCTCAGTCCGGTGGTGCGTGCTCCCGCATTCAAGATCGGCATGCGCGACCAGGCGACGATCCCGTTTCGCGTGCTCGACCGCATGGTCAACGACTACGTGGCTTACACGACGCTGCATAACATCTGCGGCACCACGGCAATGTCAGTGCCGCTGAACTGGGATTCCCAAGGCTTGCCGATCGGAAGCCACTTCGCCGCCCGTGCGGGCGCGGAGGCTACGTTGCTGGCGCTCGCCTATGAACTCGAAGAGGCGCGCCCCTGGGCGAACAGACGGCCACGCATTTTCGTGATGTAACGAGCAGCCGGGAATCGTGGCCGGTGCTCTAGCACCCAGGGATCACAGCCAAAGTATAGCAGGTCTAGGGTGTGTCAGTGGCGTGCAACGCAACGAAAAGCGACGCCTCATGTCCGCTTTGGGTCATTCACGACCGAGGCGGATGAAGCACAACACTATCCATATCCGCTTCGCCCCGAAAGCAGACATCTTTTAAGGTTCACTCGCGCCGCCAGCTCTTTGCGAACGCCGCCATCGCGGCCTCGCGTGTCTCGGCATAGCCGTGGGTCGGGGTGCGATCTTGTGGTGCCCGAAGGCTAATGTCCACATCCATCCGGCTGCGGAATTTCGACTATAGCGAGCTTAGGTGCTCGTATCTAAACCGCGAAGATTTTTCCGACTGCGAGAGGAACTACGACGCGATCGCCATAAGCAGTTACCAGGGCATTGACCGCACGCCAGCCTGTGCAATGGCCTGGAGCGATCATCGCAAGACCAAAATCGCCGATGTCTTTTACCGATTCCGCAATAATCTTCTCGTTGCCACCCGCCAGGTGAAAGCCGCCTACAACGGCATGAAGGGGAATCGACGGAAATGTCGACCGAGCGTGCTTAAGAACATTGACCAGGCCAGCGTGTGAGCACGCTGTGAAAACAATAATGCCCTTGCTCCTCGGATTGGCAACAATCCGCCACCCGGAAGCGGCAATGCGCGCTGGCGGAACATACCAGGATGCAGATAGCAAGGAATTGGGCGGCTGCCGTTTGCTTTCCCGATCAGTTCCAGCGCCATCGGCAATCCGCCGGCATGGTCCCAATGGCCATGCGAGAGCACCGCAGCATCGATGTTGCCAAAATCGACCCCCAACCGCGTGCCGTTGTATTCGACAGCGAATTCCACCGGGCCGGCATCGAAGAGTATTGTATGGCTTTGAGCGCCCCGGAACGCTTTGACGATGAGCGCCAATCCGTGGTTGGCGCAGCATTGGCACTTACCGGACAGTTGCCGCATGCCGGCTCGCATCAGTGCCGGCCATTCGAGGGTTACATTGGGGTGGAACCGTGGACAGGCTGTCCGTGACGTTGTCGATTAGTACCTGGAATTCCAATCGATCGACGGGCTCCATGCCGACCATGGCGGGACCCTCTTTGTTCATGCAATGCGACTATATCAATAGGTTATTTCGCGTCACGACTCCCTCAAGGGCGAGGAGGCGGCGGGGCATGTCCGCTTCGTCTCCAATAGGCGACATCGCGTCCTTATGACGAGATCAGATCTTGCCAGCGCTACCGGGTTCCCAAACTCCGCCGGGCGATGATCCTCGCCATGGTGACGGGATGCGTAACTGCGGTGGCGATGCGCCCAACCAAGCTCTCGGGCTCGTGAAATACGCCCAGCTGTCGCAGCACAGTGGCGCGATCGTAATAGATCTTCTCGCCGGCTATCCGATTGCTCTTATCGAATGTGTAGACACCACACAGGGGAAAATCGATTTGGCGACCCGTGGCGAGAAGTCCGCGCCAGTTTCCCAAATGCTGCCCCCGAATGGCCACCTCCAGGATGACGGCGTCTTCGCCCGCGTGCCGCTGACGGATATCAATATGCAAGTCAGGAATGGCTCGGAGCAATTGCGCGTAGAATGTGCGCACCTCCTGCCGCCCCACGTAATGTGCGTCCCATGGCTCGTCGTCGTAACGTGCCGTCTCCCCGAAAGTCTCCATGATGCCATCAAGATCGTGCTGATTTTCCAGGCCGACGTGCTCCTCGACTATCCTCACTCGAGCGGGGATGGTGCCGTTAGAGCTCGGGATTTTCATCATTACCTCCTTGGAGCCGAGCCTATGGTGGCCACGGATCGGAACGCGCTCCAACTGGAATGTCGTTGGAGTCGAACGCAGGGAGGCCGGACCGGCGGCGGGTGTCGCGGGGGCAGTGTCTTTGTCTCCAGTGTCAAAAGCGGGCTCACGCACTGCAGCAAAAAGTGCTGTTATTCGATCACCTCGTCGGCCCGGGCGAGCAGTGTCGGCGGCACCTCGATGCCGAGTGCTTTCGCGGTCTTGAGGTTGATCACCAGTTCAAATCTCGTAGGCTGCTCGACGGGTAGCTCGGCGGGATTGGCGCCCTTGAGAATTTTGTCGACAAACGTGGCGGCCCGCTGGAAATGTCCGGCGTGGTCTGCCGAGTAGGAGATCAAACCTCCGGCGCGGGTTGTGGAGCTGTAGCTCGACAGAATGGCGATCCGGTATTTTGCCGCCAGCGCCACGGTCGCCGGCGTCTGCGGCAGGAAGTTCGGTTGGACGATGACCGCTTGGGCGCCACCCGCACGCATGGCCGCGAACGCGTCTTCGAACTCGCCTGGACCATCCACCATCAAGGGGTGGAGCCGAAGCCCCACGCGCACCGCGCCGCGATCGAGGTCCCGCATGAAAGGAGGCGTGAACGGATCTGTCTTGACGGCGAGAACGGCGACGCGGGCCAATCCCGGAATGGCCTCGCGCAAGACCTCGAGGCGCTTGCCGCCAAGCTCCGCCTCCATGTTGGAGAGTCCCGTCACGTTCCCACCCGGACGAGCTAGGCTTTCCACGAGGCCCAGTTCGAGCGGCGCCCCGGCCGGCGCCATCACGATCGGAATCGTCTTTGTGGCATTCATGGCCGCCTTGACCGCCGGTGTGTGATAGGCGGCGATCACGTCGACGGGAAGCTGCACGAGCTCCTCCGCCAGCTTGAGGGCGCGGCTGAACTGTGCGTCTGCGTAGCGCCATTCGATCGCAATATTGCGGCCTTCGATATAACCCAGGTCGTGCAGTCCCGACCGGAACGCTTCCCCAAATGGATGCGGTGCCGACAGCGACACGAGCACACCGACGCGCGGAATTTTTCCGAATTGCTGGGCGCGCGCCGCCAGCGGCCACGCGGCTATCGCGCCGCCGATGAGCGTGATGAACTCCCGCCGCTTCATGCCAGGCATCGGGGTTCCTCTCCGCCTTGCCGCTGACGGTCAGTCTACCGCACCCTCAACCTTGCCGCAGAGGGGCCGGGAAGTCCTTGGGGGCCGCCCTGAATTGTTCTGAATCGAGGCGGGCCGCGCTGACCCCGCCCGTGTCGGCACCGCTGCACTGCGGAATTTCAATCCGGCCTTTGTCCGCTTTGGGTCATTTTCAACCGATTCAGCCGGACTTGCCTGCCGGTTGATGTCCGCTTGGCCCCAAAAGCGACCTTAGCCGGTTTTGTGCAGATTCCTCTCCTGGCACAAAAACTCGCTAAGATTCAGGGTTGTTGTGCAAAGCCCCGCCGGGGAGAGGGCACGAGTGGCGACGGTGCGCCCGCCGCATGTTGACGCATGGAATCAGCGAGCCGTCGGCGATTGCATCGTTCGCCGGCTTATTCCGCCGCTTGCCGGAACGTGAGCATCTCGTCGGACCGGTCGAGATCGACGATCTTGCCGTCCTTGATCACCCATGAGAGGTGCTTGCCGCCCTGCAGCACGGTGATGTCGGCGATGGGATCCTTGTTGAGCACGATCAGGTCGGCGAGCTTGCTGGGCGCAATTTCGCCGACTTGCCCTTCGAGGCCGACTGCATAGGCGTTGTCGCGGGTTGCCGCGACGATCGCCTCCATCGGCGTGTAGCCGCCGTACTTGACGAAGATCTCCAGCTCCTTGGCGTGCAGCTCGCCGTGCGGCGTGAACGCATTGTTGCCGGTGTCGGTGCCGACCAGAAGCTTGATGCCGAGCTTGCGCGCCTTGTGCATCAGCTCACAGAGAAGGTCGAAATGCCGCTTCATGCGATTGATGTCGATCTGCACCTGCTCTGCAGTGATTTTTGCGCCGAGCTCCGTGACGACGGCCAAGAACGTCGCGGTCGGAATGATCGGCATCCCGGCCTTGGCCACCGCTTCGAGGTCCCGATCGGTGGCGAGATCGGCATGAATGATCCAGTCGACGCCGGCCTCGGCGGCGGCGCGGGTCGAGCCGGCGCCACGCGAGTGGATGCCGACGCGCAAGTTGCGCCGGTGCGCCTCCGCCACAACGGCCGCGATCTCCTCTTTCGCCAGCATCTGCGATTCGCCGGAACGGCTGTCCGCCATCTTGATGAAGTTGACGCCGTGTTTGCCTTGCCGTCTGACCTCGGTCACCATCTCGCCCGCGGTATTGCAAAGCTTGCCGACGGAATGGTCCGGCGTGCCCTCCCATGACGGCTCGTCGTCCTCGATGCAGCCGTAGGTGACGATCATGCGGCCGGCGACATACATGCGCGGCCCCTCCATCAGGCCGAGCTTGATGGCATCGCGCACGCCGACATCGGTGAACCAGGTGCCGCCCGGGACCGAGATGCCGGTAACGCCGGAGCGCAACACCTTCTGCACGCTGCGCGCGGATTTGAGCGTGGAGAATTCCGGCCGCGTTGTGCCTCGGCCCTTGCCCTCGCCCTTGATCGCCGGATAGCCGTAAGAAACGTGGCAGTGCGCGTCGATGAGGCCGGGCATGATCCATTGCCCGGCGGCGTCGATGACATCGACATTCCTGCGGTCCTCGAGCTCCACTCCGGGCGGCAGCGCGCCTACGCTTCTGATGTGGTTGCTTTCGATGACGATGGCATCGTTGCGTATAGCCTGCTTGCCGGAGCCGTCGATCAGGGTGCCATTGCGGACCACCAGGGTCTTCTTGCTTGTGGCACTCATGAGATCCTCCCCATGGCTTGTTTCGAACCAACGTTACCGCCAAACGCGTGCACTTCTCAACCGCAATCGGCCCGCCACGCGCCTCAGTTCGTAGCCCGGATGAGCGGCAGCGAACCTGCCGCGACCCACAAGTTATCCACACGTCGCGCAAGCAACAGTAACTGCAACGAGTCTCTAGTTTCGTGTCTCAGCCGAAGGGTGCAGTCCAACTCACGCTCCCTGTTTTTCTCCTGTTGTTTACAGGCGAGAGGACTTATGCGTACCCGCGCGCGACAAAATGCTTGACTCCGTGTAACAGAATCTTGCACGAATTCTGTATTCATCGGAACTGTGTCTGAAGCCCGGGCGAAACCGCCGCGGGCTTTTTTCATCGCCGCATTCATGACCGCGTTCATGACCGCGCGGGCGCCTCCTCGCGCCCGCGTGCGCGGCGTCGTCTATCCATCGCAACCAAGGAGAACGTCATGCAGTTTCAAAAAGGCCAAAGCGGCAATCCGGCCGGCCGGCCGCGCGGATCGCGCAACAAGACGA
>CBFGVM010000093.1:0-11671 GCA_965652015.1 uncultured Alphaproteobacteria bacterium | reverse complement strand
GCATAAATGCCGCAGCTGTTGGGATACTGCGGATCAAGATCGACCGGAGCCCCCGGCCCGCCACGATAAACAAGGTTGTAGAGATCGATGGCCAGGAATGCGACCGAAGGTCCGACAAACGTCTCGCGCGCATAGGGCGAGTAGAGCTTGATATCGTCCGCCGATATGACGTCTTTCCAGCAATGATCTTCGAATTCTTGTTTCGACGCCATGACTGCCTCCGCTCTTGATGTCCGACGGACTGCGCCAGCCATTAGCATATATCCGGCGCGGCCACAGGCCGAAAAACAATGCGTTGCGGTGCATCAGGGCGACCGTCGTCGCCGTGGCAGGACAGCAAGGGCCTCGGTTCCCGCCTGCTGCTCGGGTTTCTTGCATCGCGCGCCGACGGGCACGCGGCCGCACGGTTGTGAGGCCTTGCGCCGCCATGCTACCGATCCGCAATGGCGCCGCTCCTCGGGGTCAACAACCTGCGCACGTCGTTCTTCACGAGCGACGGGGAAGTGCGCGCGGTTGACGGCGTGAACTTCGACATCGAGGACGGCAAGACGGTCGGTCTGGTCGGCGAATCCGGCTGCGGCAAGAGCGTGACCGCGCTCTCGATCATGCAACTCTTGCCCAAGAGCACCGGCCGCATCGTCGGCGGCGAAATTCGATTTCAGGGAAGGAATCTGGCGAGCCTCCCGGAGCATCAGATGCGCCGCATTCGCGGCAACGAGATCTCGATGATCTTTCAGGAGCCGATGACCTCGCTGAACCCGGTCATGACCATCGGCGACCAGATTGCGGAAACCGTGCGTCTGCATCAGGGGGCAAGCCGCAGCGAGGCGCGCAATCGCGCGATCGAGATGCTGCGCCTGGTCAAGATCGCCGATCCGCAGAAACGCGTCGGGAATTATCCGCACCAATTCTCCGGCGGCCAGCGTCAGCGCGTCATGATTGCCATGGCGCTCGCCTGCACGCCCAAGCTCCTGATCGCGGATGAGCCGACCACAGCGCTCGACGTGACGATCCAGGCGCAAATTCTCGAGCTGATCGGCGAGCTGCAGGGGCGGCTCGGCATGGCCGTGCTGCTCATCACCCACGATCTCGGCGTCGTCGCGGAACGCGCCGACGAAGTCGCCGTCATGTACGCCGGCAAGATCGTCGAAAGCGCAACGCCCGAAGTCATTTTCTCCCGCCCAAAGCATCCCTACACGATCGGGCTGCTGGATTCGCTGCCCGGCCGGCGCGGCGGCAAAAAACGCCTCGCGGCAATTCCCGGCATGGTCCCGAGCCCGCTCGATTGGCCGACGGGCTGCCGGTTCCGCGACCGCTGCGCGCGCGCCGATGCATCTTGCGCGGCGCAGCCGCCGCCGCTGATCGAGATCGAGCGGCACCACCGCGTTGCGTGTTTCATGGCTACGTAACAATGGCGCTGCTCGAAATCCGCGATCTGAAGAAATACTTCCCGGTGCCGGCCGGGGTGCTGGGATACACGCAGGAGCAAGTCAAGGCGGTCGACGGCGTAAGCCTCGACGTGGAAGAGGGCGAGACCGTCGGATTGGTCGGCGAGTCCGGTTGCGGCAAGACCAGCCTCGGTCGCTGCCTGGTCCGGCTGATCGAGCCGACCAGCGGCACCGTCACCTTCGAGGGCCGGGACCTCTCTGCGCTGTCCGAGGCGGCGATGCGCGAGATGCGCCGCAAGATGCAGATGATCTTTCAGGATCCCTATGCGTCGCTCGACCCGCGCATGCGGATCGGCGAGATCATCGCGGAAGGCCTGCGCATTCACCGCCTGGCCGAGGGCCGCGATCTCAAGCTGCGGGTCCTGGAACTGCTCACACGCGTTGGATTGCGTGCCGAATACTATGACCGCTACCCGCATGAATTCTCGGGCGGGCAACGCCAGCGCATCGGCGTTGCCCGAGCGCTCGCGGTCAATGCCAAATTCATCGTCGCCGACGAAGCGGTTTCGGCGCTCGACGTATCGATCCAGGCCCAGATCCTCAACATGCTGCTCGACCTACAGCAGGAGCTCGCTCTCACCTTCCTGTTCATCTCCCATGATCTGCGGGTGGTCGAGCACGTCAGCGACCGCGTGGCGGTGATGTATCTCGGCAAGATCGTCGAGATCGCCCCCGCCGACAAGCTTCACAGCCGAAGCCAACACCCCTATACGCGGGCGCTGCTCTCCGCCGTGCCTTTCCCTGATCCCGCGCGCCGGGGCACGCGCACCGTGTTGCAGGGCGATGTGCCAAGCCCGATCAATCCGCCTTCCGGATGCAGCTTTCATCCGCGCTGCCCGTTCGCGCTCAAGCGCTGCGCCGAGGAGGAGCCGCGGCTTCTCTTCGAGGGCGGCCACGGTGTCGCCTGTCACGTGTTCGGACCGGGCGGAAAGAAATAACTTGGGCCGAATTGTCGCACCCGGCTCGGGCCCGACGAAGGAAGGAATCGCGCCCGTTGCCGGCGCTCTTGCCCGGAGTATAGGATCGCGCGACGTCTCCGCCGGATGTCCATGTCGTTGGGAGATCACGATGAAACGCGCCACAAGACGCCTTGCACTGCTCCTGATGGGATCGATTGCCGGCACCGGCACTTTCGGTTTTGCAAAAACCGCCGGGGCGGCGGGTCAAGTCAGCATCGGCGTGACCGAGACGATCGCCAGCTACAACCCTTATGCCGACAGCATATCGATGGGCTACGCCATCTGGTGCCAGGTCTACGGCTGTCTTGGGTTCTTTGACTACAACAAAGGCGACTATGCCGGCATGCTCGCCGAGCGCTGGGAGGTCGACCAAGCCGACAAGAATATCTGGACCTTCCATCTCAAGCGCGGCGCCAAGCGTCAGAACGACGGCAAGGAGTTCACCGCCGAGGACGTCGTGCATTCCATCAATCGCATCAACACCGATCCGCAGAGCAAGCAGAAGCAGAACATCAGCCCAATCAAGGAAGTCGTCGCGCTCGACAAGCACACCGTGAAGATCGTCACCAAGGAGCCGACCGCCTCGCTGCTCGAATTCCTCTTCGACCGGTTGATCCTCTCGGCCAAGGATCTCTACGACACCCATGGCGCGCGCGACGTCGATCGGAAATATCCGTGGGGATGGGGCCCCTACAAGCTCAAGGAGATAGTGATCGGCCAGCGCATCGTGCTCGAGAAGGACCCCACCCATCCCGACGCCAAGCCGCAAAACCCCGACACTTTGATTTTCAACATCATGCGCGAGCCGGAGCAGCGTGTGACTGCGCTCCTCAACAACGAGATCCAGATCGCGCAGTTCATTCCGCCGCATCTCGGCGAACGCGTCAAAGGGGGCTCGAACGTCGCGCTCATTCCGGCGAGCTCGGTCGAGATCATGTTCCTGGCCATGAGCCCCAAGTACAAGCCGTGGGACAATACGAAGTTGCGCCAGGCGGTTTGCAACGCCATCGACCGCGATCTGATCATCAAGAACGTGCTGAAGGGCCAGGCCGACCGGCTCGATGGGCCGATCGGCCCGGGCCAATATGGCTACGATGCCGAGTACACTAAGAAAAATCTCACCGTTGCCTATGATCCGGGGAAGGCGCGCGAGCTCGTCAAGGCTTCCGGCTACAACGGCGAGCCGGTCTATCTCGACACGCCGGTCGGACGCTACATCAACGACAAGGAAGTGACCGAGGCGATGATCCCGATGCTCAACGCGGTCGGCATCAACGCCAGGCTGCGGACGCCGGAATGGGCGACGCTATGGGCCGACGTGCAGAGGGGCAAGACGCCGTTCTACTACATGGGCCGCGGTTCGGTGGTCGATCCATCGGTCGCGCTGTCGCAGTATTTCGAGACCGGCGGATCGCCGCGCATCGGCATCTCCGATCCGCAGATCGACAAGGCGCTGGCCACGGAGCGCGTGACATTCGATCCGGGCGAGCGCAAGAAAGCCCTCAACCTGGCGTTCAAGGCAATCGAGGATGCGGCGCCGGCGTGCTTCATGTGGCGCCACCACATGCTCTATGGCCAATCCAAGAGCATCGAGTATAAGCCCAACCCGGGGGGCCGCATCTTCGGCACGGAGATCGTCGTCAAGCAGTAGCGCCGGCAAGGAGGGGGATGTTCGTCCCCTCCCGCGAATGAGAGCTTGAGCTCAGCCGATGCCTCGATACGTGCTCGGCCGGATCATCGCGACGATTCCCGTCATCGTGCTGATCACCGTGCTGGTTTTTCTGCTCATCCATGCGGCGCCGGGAGATCCGGCCGACCTGCTTCTGTCGGAAGAGGCGTCGGCAGCGGACATTGCCGAAGCCCGGCACCGATGGGGCCTCGATCAGCCGATCTACATCCAGTACGGCCGCTTTCTGGCTAACATCGCTTCCGGCGACCTGGGCATATCCTTCAGATACGCCGATCCCGTCATCAACCTGATCGGCGAGCGGCTGCCGGCCACCATCGAGCTCGCGATCGCATCGATGCTGATCGCGCTCATCGTCGGCATTCCGCTTGGGGTGTGGGCCGGCGCGAAACCGAATTCCTGGGCTGACAATCTCGGTTCAGTGGTCGGCTTCTTCGGCATATCGATGCCCAGCTTCTGGCTGGGCATCATGCTGATCCTGATCATATCGGGATACTTCAATTGGCTGCCGTCCTCCGGCCGGAGCACCTACGGCGTGGCGACAGGATACGATACCGGTTTCTACATCCTGCAGAGCCTGTTCTCCGGCAACATGAAAGCCGTGTGGGACGGCATCAAGCACATCATCATGCCGGCGGTTGCCCTGGGCACGGCCATGATGGGGCTCATCATGCGACTGACGCGTTCCTCCGTGCTCGAAATCATGAGCGAGGACTTTGTGCGCACCGCGCGGGCGAAGGGTCTCGGCGAAAACACGGTGCTGTGGCGGCACGTGCTTCGCAATGCGCTCGTTCCGGTTATCACGGTGGTCGGTCTCGAGCTCGGCACGCTGCTGAGCGGATCGATCATCATCGAGACCGTGTTCGCGTGGCCGGGCAGCGGTTCGTTGCTGATCTCCGCGATTCAGTCGCGGGATTATCCGCTGATCACCGGGACCGTGCTGACCTACACGATCGCGTTCGTCGTCATCAATTTCGCGATCGACTTTCTGTACGCCTTGATCGACCCGAGGATCCGCTTTGGCAAGTAGTGCAACCCTGAACGCGGATGCCGCCGGCGCGCCGCGCTCCGGGCGGAACCGGACGGTCCGCGCCGCCATTCGTCCCTGGTTGACGCCGAAGACCATCGCAGGCGGCGTGATCGTGTTGATCCTGATTACGGTCGGGCTGTCGGCCCCCTTGATCGCGCCCTACGATCCGAACGCCCAGAATCTCGCGCGCGCATTGCGGCCGCCCGACTGGCTGTTCGGATCGAACATGCTCGGCACCGATGCGGTCGGGCGCGACATTCTTTCGCGTCTGTTCTACGGCGCGCGGGTCTCGCTGGTGATTGCGGTCCTGGTGGTGATCATCTCCGGCGTGGTCGGGGTCGTTCTCGGGGCGATCTCCGGGTATTTCGCCGGCGCCACCGATTTTCTGATTCAAAAACTCGTCGAGGTCGTATGGGCATTCCCGCCGCTGCTGCTGGCGATCGCGATCATGGCGTTCCTCGGCCAGGGGCTGGAAAATCTCATCCTCGCGCTGGTGAGCCAACGATGGATCGCCTACTGCCGGGTCTCGCGGGGACAGGCCCTCTCGCTGCGCGCGCGCGAATTCGTCGACGCAGCGAGGCTGCTTGGCGCCAACCACACGCGCATCATCACGCGCCATATCATGCCGAACCTGTTCCCCTCTGCGGTGGTGATCGGCACATTCTCCATGGCATCCGCCATCATCGCGGAGGCGGCGCTGAGCTTTCTCGGCCTCGGCGTGCCGCCCGACATTCCCACCTGGGGCAGCATGCTGGCCGATGGGCGGACCTACATCAGCACCTCGTGGTGGCTGGCGCTGTTCCCGGGTCTGTGCATCTTCTTCACCGTGCTCGGTATCAATCTGCTCGGCGACGGACTGCGCGATATTCTCGATCCGCGGCTCAAGCGCTCGGGGTCCGGCATCGGCTGAGAAACGCGGCGTGACAGACCGCCTCCCACCCTCCAAGATGTCCCTCGATAACCGGAGCCGCAGCGATGCCGTCCGCCCAACCGCTGGTCGCACAATCCTTCGCAATCGTCGAAACAACGATCGACGACATCCACGCGGCCTACCGGGCCGGCATTCTGAGCGTTCGGCAATTGGTGCAGATGTATCTCGATCGCATTGCCGCCTACGACAAGAAGGGTCCGGCAATCAACGCCATCATCTCGCTCAATCCCGCGGCATTAGAGGAGGCCGACCGACTAGATGCCGCGTTCAAGCGGGCGGGCTTCGTCGGTCCGCTGCACGGCATACCCGTCATCATGAAGGATCAAGCCGACATCCAGGGCACGCCGACCACGCTCGGCTCGGCACTGTTCAAGGACTACATGCCCGCGCGCGACTGTTTCGTCGTCTCCAAGCTGAAAAAGGCCGGAGTGATTTTCCTCGGCAAAGCGACATTGGGCGAGCTTGGCGGCGGCGATACGCACGGCTCATTGTTCGGGTCGACCCGCAGCGTCTACGACCTGGAGCGTACGGCCGGCGGCTCGTCGGGCGGCTCTGGCGCCGCCGTCTCGGCCAATTTCTGCGCCGTCGCGGTCGGGCAGGAGGGCTTTGCGTCGATCCGTCGGCCCGCGACCTGGAACGGCATCGCCGGCATGCGCCCAACCATGGGGCTGGTGAGCCGCTCCGGCGTCTATGGCGGTTGGCCAACCACCAACGGCTCGCTCGGGCCGATGGCACGAACGGTCACCGACCTCGCCAAGCTCCTCGACGGCATGGTCGGCTACGATGCCGACGATCCGGCGACCGCTTACGGGGTCGGCCACATCGCCGAGAGCTACTCGGCCAAGCTTGACCGCGGCGCGCTCAAGGGTGCTCGCCTCGGAATCCTGCGTGAATCGATCGGCTATGCCGCCGAGCCCGATACCGAGGACTTCAAGAAGGTCGGCGAGGTGTTCGATCGCGCGGTGGCCGATCTGCGCAAGGCCGGCGCGGAGATCGTCGACCCCATCGTCATTCCCGACCTCAAGGCATTGATCGCCAAGCGGGCGAGAAGCGTCGAGGATGAAGACGCCATGTTCGAGCTGTTTTTCCAGGGCGGACAGGCGCCATTCGCCACGCGCGCAGCCGCCATGGCCTCGCCGCTGTTCCAGAAGGTGACGAACAGCGCCCGTAGGCGCTGGACCACTCCCAGTTCGTCCGAGCGGCAACTTGCTTCGCTGCGGGCGCGCGACACGCTGATGAGCAACATGCTGAAGGTCATGGCCGATCATCGGCTGGACGCCATCATCCACAAGGCGGTCGAGCACCAACCGACGTTGATCAGAGACGGCGTCAATCCCCCGTATGTCGACCAGAAGGGCGCCCCGCACATCAATACCTTCCTGATGTTCGTGCCGTCGATCGTCGTGCCGGCCGGATTTACTCGGGACAATCTGCCGGCCGGGATCACATTCCTGGGGCGGCCCTACGCGGATGCGAGAATGATTCAACTCGCTTACGCCTACGAAAAGGCAACTCAGCATCGGCGAGCGCCGACGATCACGCCGTAGACGGGGGATTGCTTGCACAATCAGAGGATGAGAGTGTCCGCCTGATAACGGCCTGAGGGGCGTGCTCTCGGGAGGCTTCATGAAACCCGGTCCCTACGGCCCCTTCCCGTACTCGCCCATCATCCGACGGCCGCCGCTCGAATGGCCTGGCGATGCGCGCGTCGCCCTGTGGGTTGTGCCCAATATCGAGTTTTTTTCTCTGGAAACGCGCCCCGGCGGCCTCGGTCCAGGCAAGATTCCGGACATCCCGATCTGGGCCATGCGCGACTATGGCAACCGCGTCGGCGTGTTCAGGCTGATGGAAGTTCTCGACCGCTACGGCGTGCGCGCGACCGTCGCACTCAACAGCGATATTTGCGTCCACCATCCGGAAATCATCGAGGAAGGCGAGAAGCGTCGCTGGGAATGGATGGGACACAACCAGAGCAACTCCCGCCGCCTCAACGAAGTCCCACCCGAAGAGGAGCCGACGATCATCCGCGACACGCTCGATACCATCGCGAGAGTGAGCGGCACGCGTCCTGTCGGGTGGCTGGGCGCGGGACTGCAGGAGACTTGGAGCACGCTCGATCTCTTGGTAGAGGCGGGTTGCGAATATGTCGCGGATTGGGGCCCCAACGACGATCAACCCTACGCGATGACGCTCGCCGGGGGTAAGACAATCACGTCATTGCCGTACAGCTATAACATTAATGACAAGCAAGCCTTCGAGAGCGCCAATATGACCCCGGCCGATTTCGAGGACGCGATATGCCGGCAGTTCGATACCCTCTATCGTGAAGGTGCTACATCCGGGCGCGTGATGCATATCGCCCTCCATCCCTATCTGACGGGCCTGCCATATCGCATTGGTGCGCTCGATGCTGCACTCAAGTACATCTGCAAGCATAAGAAGGTCTGGAAGGCGACCGGTTCGGAAATTGCCCGCCACTATCGTGCGCAGCTGGCGGGCGGCACGCCGCCAAAAAAACGCGCCGAGGAGGAAATAGACCGGAGATCATGCCGGTGAGTGATTGACGGTACGCTTTCGCGACCAACTTTGGTCGATGGACTGGGGAATGGCACAGAGGATGTATCATGCGAATGATCAAAACGCTCGGTCGTGCGGCACTGGGTCTGGTTGCGGTGATGTTGATGTCGGTGGCGCCAGTGCGTGCCGTCGATACCGTCACCATTGGCACCGTCGGGTCGCCTTCAGCCAACCTCTGGCCGCTCTTCATCGGGATCGACAAAGGCTTTTTCACCGCCGCAAACGTCAAGGTTGATCTGATCTATATCCCCGCAAGCGCCAATGCGATCCAGCAACTCGCGGCGGGCTCGCTAGACATGTCGTTCTCCACCGGGTTGGTGGATCCGATCCGGGCGGCCGAGCAAGGTGCGGGGCTCGGCATCGCGCGCTTCGAAATCCAGGCGCCACCCTATGCGTTGATCGCGAAATCGAGCATCAAGAGCATCAAAGATCTCAAGGGCAAAGTGATCTCGGTCGGTGGCCCGAAGGACATCACTCGCCTCTATGTCGATCGTATGCTCGCGCCGAATGGGCTCAAGGCCGGCGACTATGACTACGTCTACGCCGGTGCGACTACCGCCCGCGCTCAGGCGCTGTTGAGCGGCGCGGTCGATGCCGCGATCCTTTTGCCGCCATCCAACTTTCAGCTTCAGAATCAAGGCTTCAACGATGTCGGTCTGACGATCGAATATGCGCCGGAGCTGGCTTTCTCGGGCACGATGGCCAACAAAGCGTGGGCCGCCCGTAATCCCGACGTGCTAAGGCGCGTGCTCGCAGCGCAAAGCAAGAGTACCGAATTCTTCTATGACGAACGCAATCGCGCCGAAGCGGTTGCGCTTCTCGTCCGGATCAGCGGCCAGAAGGCCGATGACGTCGAGAAAGCCTACGATTTCTTCCGCAAGAACAACTTCTTCGACCGCACCGGCAAGATTTCGCGGGTGAAGTTGAATGCACTCATCGACGCGCTGGTCGGCCTGGGCGACCTGCCGGCGCGCGGCAACGTTGAGCGGTTCTTGCTGCCCGGTGTGGCGGAGCTGTCGGACTGATCAGGGCAGACGGGCCGTGCGCGAAGTCATCGCGGCGCCGCTTGCCGGGCTCGATCTGCGCCAGCATTACGGACACCACCAGTCGCCGGCGGTGCGCGCGGGCGGTCTGATCTTCTGCTCCGGCATGCTACCGGTCGATCCGCAAACGGGGGAGCGGCGCCATGGCACGCTCACCAGCGAGGCGCACGTCGTTCTTGGAAATCTGAAGTTGCTGCTGGAGTCGGCTGGCTCATCGCTCGATCGACTCGTACAGGTGCATGCGCTGATCTATGACAGCATCGAGTACGACGTACTCAACCGTGTCTATCGCCAGTACGTGGCCAACGGGCCGCCGGCGCGCACGGTGTGGACGGCGCAGATTGAAGCGGGCTTCAAGATCCAACTCGACGTGGTAGCCGCCGCTTGAACGAAGGGCATCTGATGAGCGCCAAGCGTGAAGTCATTCTTCTACCGGTACGCGCGCCTGGCAGGGCGGGCGATTTCGCCCAGCCGGCGTCGATGGCGGTAAGGGGCGGGGATTTTCTGTTCGTGTCCGGCCTCACTGCGATCGATCTGCACTCCGGCGAGCGCATGCAAGGGACGACGGCAAGTGAGACTCGTCAGATTCTGACCAACCTCAAGCAATTGCTGGACGCGGCAGGTTCGTCGCTCGACAAAGTCGTGAAAGTGAACGTGCTGCTGCATAGCATGCTGGAAGAGCCTAACTTGAATGAGGTCTATGCCCGCTTCTTTCCCGATCAGCCGCCGGCGCGGACCGTCTGCGGCGCACGCCTTCCCGATGGCGTGAAAGTGATCATCGAATGCACCGCGCTGGCGTGATCCGATGACCGAAAAGCTTCAACGCTCGGCGATCGAACCCAAGAATCCGCTGCTCAATGCGTCGCGCAAGTCCAACCTGCCGCACGTTCCCGGCATCCGTGTCGGCGACTATATCTTCCTCTCAGGCATGGTGCCGGTCGATCCGCAGACCGGTGAGCGCAGCCACGGGCCGATTGCCGAACAGGTTCGTGTAACATTGTCCAATATGCGGCACATGCTGGAGTCCGCCGGCTCGTCGCTTGAACGTGTCCTGCGTGTGCATGTGGTACTGGCTGATATCTCGCACATGGCGGAAATGGATCGGGTATATCGTGAATTTTTTCCGGTTGACCCGCCGGCACGGACGGCGTGGTCGATGCAGCTTCGGTTCGGCAACGGTTGCGAGATCGAGTGCGTGGCGTTGGCAGGCTGAGTGGTGTCAGCTGCTGTGCCTCAATGGAATTCAGGGCCGCACAACGGACCCGCTTAATATGTAACCCTCAATATCCGCTCTCCTAAGGGGTGATTACACCGACGCGTTGACGCTCGCGATGGTATTCACAAAGCGCCAGTGGGAAGCGGGTCCGAGCCACGGCTGATTTCGCAAAGGAGGCGATAAACGCCGATCGCCGCTGCCGGAAATTGGCTCGAGAGTGTCTCCGCCACGCGTTCGGCATCTTGCAGACGGAGCGTGTCTACCATCAAACAGACTTCGAGTTTGCGGTCGCCGCCGCGTAAGCGCTCTTCCTCGGACAATGGAAGTTGAGCGGCGCCCGCGGCTGACCAGACTTCCCCACACGCGACCCCCTTATCCCGCAACAAATTCTCCAACTTAGCCTTAAGCGCGTTTTCGTCCGGCCGTTCGTTAAATCGCGCAGCGACGGTGAGCGCGCCGCGCATGTGCCCGATGCGAAAGCTTTGCTGACACACCGTGCGGATCATGTCCTTGAAAATCTCCGACATCACCATGCGCGTCATGGGTGTGGGAGTATTCAGCCGCATTCGATACTCGGCAGAGCTGAGAACGTCCGCCGAGCGGGTCACATAAAAGTTGAAGTAACGCGGCTCGCCTCGCACTGCCTCATACCGTCGCCCGAGCAGAAAGCCGGGCACGCCAAGCCGCTCCTGCAAGTGCTCATGCTGGAACCATTCCTCGAACTCCGCCTCGCGACCGGGCGCGACGTTGTTGAAGATTGCGAGAATGCCGGGCCGCGCG
>CBFGVM010000092.1:0-11749 GCA_965652015.1 uncultured Alphaproteobacteria bacterium | reverse complement strand
CTGCACGAGATCGAGGCGCACCATCTCGAAATCGAGCGCCGATGGAGTCTTCAGCTGGGCATCGACCGGCACGAGGTAGTTTTGCCCGGACACCTGCATGCCGTGTCCGGCGTAGAAGAACACGCCGACCTCGGCACCGACGAGCGCGGCGGCGAAATCGCGGACCTTTCGCTCGAACGCCGGCTTGTCCAGGTCGAAGCCGTCGATGACCTGGAAGCCGTGCCCCCTCAGGGCGGCGGCCATGTCGGTCGCGTCGTTCTTGGTATTCGCCAACTCGCCAGCGTGTTGGTAGGCCGCGTTGCCGATGACCAACGCGACGCGCTTGCCGGCATGGGCGGCCGAGCCGACACAGAGAAGCAAGAGGACGATGGCGGCCCGCAACATGGGCCTTGATCCCTCATACGGCTCGTTTGCCAGCCTCACTGAATACCCGAATCGTGAAATCCGACGGCGCTGGCTGGCCCGCATCCTGGACCGTCGTACAGTATCACCCATTCCTTGCCCGTTCGCAATCATGGACGCACGGCAAGGCGATAGCGGTGCTCTCTGGATGGATTGAGCAATCCACCCGGCTCCCCGGAATACCGCCTTTAGCGCGCTCGTCCGCGATCAGATCGGCCGGGTTTTCGAAGCGGCCGCGCATTGCAGTCGTCAGGGCTCGGTCGTCGATCGAGCGATCAACCACAGTTCGCGCAAGCCAAGCAACACGGCCGCGAAAGACAGTGGAACAATGAAGTACATAAAGCGGAAGATCACCAGGGACGCCAATAGTTCTTCCTTGGGGAATTGCGGAAGCCCGACCAGCATCGCCACTTCGATGACTCCGAGACTTCCAGGCGCGTGGCTGGCGAACCCGAACAGAATCGCGGTGACGAAAACCACGAGCAAGGTGATGAAATCGATCGACGGATACGCGGGAAGCAAGGCATACATGGCGAGCGCGCCCGCGCCGAGATCCCAAACCCCGATCCCGATCTGTACGAGCGTCGAGCGCGGACTCGGCAGCACGATTTGCCAACTGGAGCGGCCGATCATGCGCGGGCGCGGCATGAGCCAGAGGAGATACGCGACGATGATCACGAGGCCGCAGACGCCGATCGCCCGGTTGATCCACGGCGGCACCTGATTGACTGCGCTGGCAGCCTCGGGCGCGTATGCCATGCCGGCCCCGAGCACGAACGCATTGCCGAGCCAGAACGTCAGTCCTGTGATGAAGGCAATCTTGGCAATGTCGATGATGCTCAGGCCCCACGCGGAATAGATCCGAAACCTGATCGCGCCGGCGGTGAGCACGGTGGCGCCGAGATTGTGCCCGATCGTATAGGCCGTAAAACCCGTGAACGCCGCGATTCGGTACGGCACGTCTTTGCGGCCGATCGTGCGCAATGCGAAAAAATCATAAAATGTCAGGGCGACGTATGCGATTGCGACGAAGATACCCGCAACCAAGACGTCTTGGATCGATTTTGCCCGCAGCGCGGCGAGGACCTTATCGACCTCGATGTCGCGTAGCAGCTGAACAAGAATAGCGACGGCGATTATCACGATCAGGATGCTGATCGTGACGCCGATCCTGTTCCAGCCAACTCGCTCTCGTATCGTCCGCGAGATGACGCTCGTCACGTTTGCCATGGGCCAGGGGCGATGAGCATCAACGCGGAGGAGCGAGCGAATCACTGGCGCAACTGTCCCATCCGTTTGTAACACCGTTGTTACAAACCGGACGCCGGCGCTGGCCGACAATCAAAAACGGGTCGATGACGGATTTGCGAAAATCTTTGTCGCAGATTTGTGAACGCCGTCACATGGCTGAGATATCAATTCGCAATGTTGTCGCATGCGATTCGAAAATGAAACGCCTCAGTCATCCCGACCGAGAGCGGCCTGATGCGGGTTCTGGTCGCAACTGACGCCTGGCACCCTCAGGTGAACGGCGTGGTGCGCACCTTGACATCGCTAGCGCATAGCGCGCGACGTCTCGGCGTCAGCATCGACTTTCTTACCCCGGAAGGTTTTCCGACCTTTCCGATCCCAACCTATCCGGGATTGCGGCTGGCGTTGCCGCGCCGGCGCCGGATCGCCCAGCGAATCGAAGCGGCCAAGCCCGATGCGATCCATATCGCAACCGAAGGACCCATCGGTCATATGGTACGCGCCTATTGCGGAAGGCAGGGCCGGCGCTTCACGACCAGCTACACGACGCGCTTTCCCGAATACATCTCGGCGCGTGCACCGATCCCCGAGGCGTGGATCTACGCGGCGCTGCGACGGTTTCATGCCGCCGCGGCTGTGACGATGGTCTCGACCCAGTCGCTCATGACCGAATTGAGTGAGCGGGGATTCGCCAACCTTGGAATGTGGACGCGAGGCGTGGATACCGACTTGTTCAGGCCGGAGCGCGCGATCGAACTCGACTTTCCGCGCCCGATCTTTGTCACGATGGGGCGGCTTGCGGTGGAAAAGAACCTCGAAGCATTCCTGTCGCTCGACTTGCCGGGCACCAAGGTCGTTATCGGCACGGGGCCGCAGGAGACGGCGTTGAAGCGACGCTTTCCCGACGCAAGGTTCCTCGGATTGCTGGAGAATGGCGCATTAGCCGCGCACCTTGCGGCCGCAGACGTGTTCGTGTTCCCGAGTCGGACCGACACGTTCGGCGTCGTCCAGCTCGAAGCGCTCGCAAGCGGCGTTCCGGTCGCCGCCTTCCCGGTCACGGGCCCAAAGGACGTTGTCGGCGGCCACCCCGTCGGAGTTTTGAACGAAGACCTGCGCGTGGCGTGTATCGAGGCGCTTCGCATTTCTCGAGAGGCCTGTCGCGCGTTCGCGCTTAGCCGGTCGTGGGAAAGCAGCGCGCGTCAATTCATCGGACACGTGCAAAAAGCGGCCACAGGCGTGTGCCGCGAACCCGAAGAGGGAATTGCGATGACGGCACCCTCTGCCGGGCTGATGAGCACCTAGCGAACGTCTTGAGACGGATGGGGCGGCAAAAAGGATCGACAATGACCAGCTTCTCGTATGCGGAACTCGACAAGCAGACGATTGCAAAGGCCTACGCGCGATGGGCGCCGGTCTATGATCTCGTCTTCGGTGCGGTTTTCGAGCGCGGCAGGCAGGCCGCGATCGCCGCCGCCGAACGCATCGGCGGACGCATCCTCGAGGTGGGAGTCGGGACCGGCATATCGCTTCCGGACTATTCACGCGTCAACCGTATTTGTGGCGTCGACATCTCCGAGCCCATGTTGCGCAAGGCACAGCAGCGTGTGGCCGAACTGGAACTGACCCACGTTGAGGGGTTGTGGGTCATGGATGCGGAGCATCTTTCGTTTCCGGATGCGTCATTCGATGTGATCGTCGCGCAATACGTCATCACGACGGTTCCCAACCCCGAGGCGACACTCGATGAATTCGCCCGCGTGCTAAGGCCGGGCGGCGAGATCGTGCTGGTCAGCCGGATCGGGGCGGAAGCGGGATTGCGTCGCGCATTGGAACGGTGGTTTGCGCCTGCGGCACGCAAGCTTGGCTGGCGAACGGAGTTTTCTTGGGAGCGCTACGAACACTGGGCTAAGCACGCCCACGGCATGCGGCTGGTCGAGCGCCGCGCCATGCCGCCATTTGGACACTTCTCGTTAATTCGCTTCGCAAAGGCCGGGAGGATGACGGCCGCGCAGGTGAGCGAGCCGGCGGCGCACGCCGCCGCTTGATCGCTCCCTCTGGCGGTGAGCCAATGTCCCCGCGCCGGGTATGCTCGCGTCTGTCACAGCAGATTCATCGAATCGCCATAGCATCGACATCCGAGCGCAACACGGAGAGCTGACATGCAGCGCTTTCTCGAGGCCCTTAGAGTGCAGCGGTGGGACGATCACCGCTTCTATCATCACAGCCGGGTCAACCAATCGCTTCATCTACTGAGCGCTGTCAGCTTCCTGTGTGCGTACGCAATGATGTTCGAGGATCCGGCGATGGCGGCCCTGATCGGGTGGCTCGTGGCGATGACCAGCCGGCAGATCGGGCACTTCTTCTTCGAGCCGAAGGACTACGACGTGGTTAACCAAGCGAGTCACGAGTACAAGGAAGAAATCAAGGTTGGCTATAACCTGCAGCGCAAGGTCGTCCTGATGACGATCTGGGCGGTGTCGCCGCTGCCGCTCTACTTCGATCCCACGTTTTTCGGCATCTTCACGCCCCATGCGAGCACCATGGAGTTCGTGCGCCACGTCGCGCAGATTTGGCTCGTCATCGGAATCGGCGGCTTATTGTTCCGGACGGTTCAGTTATTCTTCATCAAGGACGTGCAGACCGGACTGGTATGGGCCACGAAGATTCTGACCGACCCGTTCCACGACATCAAACTCTATTACAAGGCTCCGCTCGCGCTGCTGCGCGGCGAGTGGATCGATCCGCATCACGGCCAGAGCGACGAATGGATCGACGAGGAGATCGCCGAGGCGCCGAACCCGAGCTGATTTGGCTTAATGCGTCAGCGAGACGCGTCGTGATCGCGCTTCGGCGACAGCCGGTGCGCGATCATCTCCTTCAAGATGCGCCGCTTGATCGACGCATTGCTCGTCGCCGGAGGATGCCACCACCAGCCATCCTGCTCCATGGTCCTGGCCGCGGCAACGAAGCGATCAGCCACCGCCTGGAAGTCGGCGTCCGTGTAGTTCAGGCTGAAAATGAGACGGCCGGTTCCGATCCAGCTCAGCGCCAGCGATTCGGCCCGCAGATAGTATTGCAGCATCCAATTGTAGCGCGACGGCCGCAGATAGCAGATCGTCCAGATCGACGACATGTTCGCCACCTCGACCGGCAACGCTTCATCGCGCAGGCGCTGATTAAGGTACTGCGCCCGCGCATTCCAGGTTCGATCGAGGTCGCGATAGAGCTCGCGGGCGTGCGGAGTCTCGAGGTAGCGGAGGAACTCGTTCATCGCGCCCATGACATAAGGGTGCGAATTGAACGTGCCGCGGGCGAAGCAGATGTCGGCTGGGCGGTCCTCCCGATAGCGCTTCATCAAATCCTTGCGGCCGCAGAGGACCCCGACGGGAAGTCCGCCGCCGAGTGTCTTGCCGTAGGTGACGAGGTCGGCGCGGACGCCGAAATATTCCTGCGCCCCGCCCATGGCGAGCCGGAAGCCGACGAACACTTCATCGAAGATCAACACGATATTTTGCTCGGTGCAGACGGCGCGCAGGCGCTCGAGCCAATCGACGTAGGCATCCTTGTCGAAATGCGCGCTTCGCGCGCCGTCGACCAGCGAGGAGTCCGCCGGCGCCGGTGCGTTGGGATGCAGCGCTTGCAGCGGATTGACGAGCACGCAGGCGATGTCACGCCGCGTGCGCAGGACGCGCAGCGAGTCCTCCGACATCTCCTTCAGCGTGTAGGTCTCATGCACCGGCAACGGATTGCCGATACCCGGTTGCACGTCTCCCCACCACCCGTGATAGGCGCCGCAGAAGCGCACAAGGTGGGATCGGCGGGTGTGGTAGCGCGCGAGCCGCACCGCCTGCATGACCGCCTCCGTCCCCGACATGTGGAACGAGATTTCGTCGAGTCCGGAAATCTCTCTCAGGCGGCTTACGTTGTCGGCGATGACGGGATGATAGGGGCCGAGCACCGGGCCAAGTTCGCCCACACGCTCGACGGCGCGCGCGATCGTCTCCTTGTAGAAATCGTAGCCGAAGATATTGACCCCGTAGGAGCCGGTAAGATCGTAGAACTGATTGCCGTCGAGATCGGTGAGCATAACGCCCGCCGAGGATTGCACGAACGCTCCGCATTTGAGGTGCTGACGCACCAGGCGGCTGTACTGGAATGGCACGCGATACGCGTCGGTGAACTGCAGATCGGAGATGCCTTCGGTCACCTCGGCGGTGCGTTTGGCCGTTTCGGCAAAGCGCGACGCATACAGCTGCGACAGCCGCATGAAGGCGGCACGCCGGCGCGCCGCAATGTCTTGCGGCGGATCGTCGGAGCAGAAAAACTGGTCCTCGTCATAGTCGTAAAAGGGAACGAGCGAGGCGAGCCGGCGCGCCAGGTTCGCATGGCCGGTCAGCGTGCCATGCTTGGCTTTGGACAGCTCCAGGCGGCGCCGCAACGTCATCAGCGAGGTTGCCACTGCCGCCGCGCCGAGCCCGTAGAACCCCAGCGTCGTGGTGCTCCATTCCATCGAATCCCGCCTTACCCGACGCAGGTTACGGCACGATGACGCTCCGATCCCAGATCCTGCGCCTGGTCGAGCAGGAGGACCTCAACTTCCTGCTCACCAACCGGATCCCCCGTCGGCTCCTCACACGGTTCATGGGCTGGTTCAGCCGGATCGAACAGCCCTTGGTGCGTGACCTCTCGATCGGGCTGTGGCGCTTCTTTTCCGACCTGGATTTGAGCGAAGCGAAGAAAACCCACTTTCGCAGCATGCACGATTGCTTCATCCGCGAACTCAAGGACGGTGCACGCCCGATCGACTGTAATCCTGAGATCCTCGTCAGCCCCTGTGATGCGATCGTCGGCGCGTGCGGTACGGTCGCCGGCACCACCGTCTATCAGATCAAGGGATTTCCCTACACATTGGCGGACCTGTTTTGCGATCACGGTCTGGCCGATGCCCATCGCAACGGCCAATACGTGACGTTGCGGCTGACCTCGAGCATGTACCACCGTTTCCACGCGCCGCACGATTGCCGCGTCGATCAAGTGACGTACATTTCGGGGGACACTTGGAACGTCAATCCGATCGCGCTGCGACGCGTCGAAAGGCTGTTCTGCAAGAACGAACGCGCCCTGTTGCGGACGAAGCTTGCCGCTACCGGTCATACCATCGTCCTGGTGCCGGTTGCAGCGGTGCTCGTCGCCAGTATTCGCCTGCACTGTCTCGATGTTGCGCTGAGACTTAAGCACCGCGGACCCAACATCATCGCCTGCGATGCATCATTCGGGAAAGGTGAGGAGATGGGCTGGTTCGAGCACGGATCGACCATTCTTGTCTTTGCCCCCGAGGGTTTCTCGCTGCATGAGGATGTGCGAGAGGGCGCCAGAATCAGGGTTGGCGAGCCGCTGATGCAGCTGCCATGAATGCGAATGGGTGCCCGGGATGGCTCGCGACGGCCTAGGTCGCCGTTGGCAGCCCCATTGCTTCAAAGCCCGCCTCACGGGGTATCAGCTGGAGCTCGGTCCACCTCACGATCTCGAACCGTCCATTGAAATCCTCGACCACCGCCGTGCAGCTTTCGACCCAGTCGCCACAATTGATGTAGCGCAGTCCGAGATCGTTGCGGATCACGGCGTGATGGATATGTCCGCAAATGACCCCGTCGAGGGCGCCCCGCCGCCGAGCTTCGGCGGCGAGCGTCCGCTCGTACTCTCCGATGAAGGTGATCGCATTCTTGACTTTCAGCTTGGCCCATTTCGAGAGCGACCAATAGGGCAAACCAAAAATGCGTCTGATCTTATTGAAATAGGTGTTGACCCAAATCGCCAGATCGTAGGCATTGCTGCCCAGGAGCGCGAGCCAGCGCGCGTGGCGAATGATCACGTCGAAGAGGTCGCCGTGAACGATAAGATAGCGTTTGCCGTCGGCGGCGACGTGGATGGTGTCCTCGAGCACCTCGATGCCGCCGAAATGGGTACCGTAGTAGTCGCGCAGGAACTCGTCGTGATTGCCGGGAATATAGAACAGGCGCACGCCTTTGCGCGCCTGACGCAGCAGCTTCTGCACGACGTCGTTGTGAAGTTGCGGCCAATACCAGGAGGATTTCAGCTGCCAGCCGTCAACGATGTCACCGACCAGATAAATGGTGTCGGCTTCGTAACAGCGCAGCAGATCGAGCAGCTTGTCCGCCTGGCACCCGCGCGTTCCGAGATGGACGTCCGACAGAAATAGCGTTCGTACCCGCTGCGGGCCGCTCGACACCCGGTCAAGCATTCGTCGTCCTGCGCATGGCGCGCTTATCAGTGATTTCTATTGCAAGCAAATGACAGGCGCGCGGACACCGGTACTCCGCGCATAAGGCGACAATCGGCATTCTCGAGCGCTGGCTTTCGCCGCGCCTGCACGAATGTGCTACGAGTTAGATCGGCGACGGTTACGGCGCTCAGATATCGGCCGTATAACCGGGGTCGTGGAGTCTTTGAGTCCACAACCCAGAAGGCGCAGATTGCGCCTCCAGGAGGAGGCCGCGGCATGCCGAGTAAAGAAGTTCTCGACCGCATCCAAAAATATGTCCACCCATACCGCATCACCAAAGGCAAGGGCTTCCGGCTCAAGGACTTCGATCCGGGCGACACCTGTGGCTTGAAGTTGGACAAGGGCGAGGCCGCGGAGCTCCTCCAACGCGGCGTTGCATGGCTGGCGGAGGAGCAGGACATGCTCTACGCCCAGGACCGCTGGTCCTTACTGCTCATCTTCCAAGCGATGGACGCGGCCGGCAAAGACAGCACGATCAAGCACGTCATGTCGGGCATCAATCCTCAGGGCTGCCAGGTGTCCTCGTTCAAGCAGCCCTCGACGGAGGAGCTCGACCACGATTTCATGTGGCGCTACGTCAGGCACCTGCCCGAGCGCGGCCGCATCGGCATCTTCAACCGCTCGTATTACGAGGAAGTGCTCGTCCTGCGCGTGCACCCCGAAATCCTGCAACGCCAGAAGCTGCCCCGACAACTCATCGGCAAGCGAATCTGGGACGAACGGCTCGCCGACATGGCGCGTTTCGAGGATTACGCCACCCGACAGGGGACGAAAATTCTGAAGTTCTTCCTTCACGTGTCGCGCAAGGAGCAGAAGAAGCGCTTCATGGACCGGCTCGACGAGCCCGAGAAGAATTGGAAGTTTTCGGCGTCCGACGTGCAAGAACGGAAATTCTGGGGCGACTATATGCAGGCGTTCGAGGAGGCGATCCGGGCGACCGCGTCAAAGCACGCGCCGTGGTTCGTCGTGCCGGCCGACAACAAGTGGTTCACCCGGCTTCTCGTCGCCGCGGCGATCGTCGATGCGATGGAGGACCTCGGCCTTGCTTATCCGAAGGTCGAGCCGGCGAAGCGGAAAGAGCTCGCAGCCGCGCGGGCGGCACTTGCCCGCGAGCGGTAGGACGAACCAGCTAAAGCGTGCTCCTGTGGAGTGAAATCAGCGCGAGCGGCGAACTCGGTCTGCTCCCTCCCCCGCCTGCAGCCGAACTCGGGTTTACCCGAGTTCGGCCACTCTATTGACTGGCCGAAGTCGGATAAATCCGACGTCGGCTGGAGGGTTGGGGAGGGGGTGAGCGTGCGCACTGAATGTTTCTGCATCTCCCCTCGATCTTGTTGCGTGCCCCCTCCCTATCCCTCCCCCGCAAGCGGGGGAGGGAATGCACCGAGTATGCGGCGCTAAACTGCCTCAAGTACAAACGAACATGCTTCAAGATCCTGTCCCGCGGTCTGCCCCGAGCGGGCCACTGCGCGCCGCAGCGATGGCTTCATGCAGTGTCGTGAAAATCCGCGCCTCGCCGATCGCCGCGGTAATGCCGTGCCGGTCCATGTCGGACCGTAGGTACGGACTCACACGCGCAAACATCAAATCCACCTTGTAGGGCGCCAAATCGTCGAGCAATTCGCGTATAGACCGCGCCGCGGAGTAGTCCAGATCGGTTATCGCACCCGCCTCGACGATGAACCAGCGGACCGGCGTGGGCGCGTGCTCGATGAGGCTGCGCACCTCGTCGGCGAAACGATGATCGTTCGCATAAAATAGATCCGCGCCGAAACGATAGATGATGAGGCCTGGTTCAGTCTGTGCACCAGGGATCGCGGGCACCAGCATCCACCGGCCGGCGGCGTCCGGCGCCAGCACCGTCGTATGCGGGCGATAGCTGTGGCGCACGTGCCGGAGAAGCGACAAGACGATTGCCAGTACGATACCTTCCTCGACACCGACCGTCACAACCACCGCGGCGGTGCCGGCCGCAAGGTAGAACTCGCCCGGACTTTCGCGGCGGATGTCGCGCAGACCAGTTGCGTCGATCATCCCGACCGCGATCGTGAACACGATCGCAGCCAGCACGCAGCGCGGCAGGTACTGTAGCGGGCCGGTAAGGGCCAGCAGCACCACCAGCACAATCGCCGCAAATACCAGTTGTGCGAGTTGGCTACGCGCGCCGGCGCGATCCGCCATTGCGGTTTGCGTCGGGCTCCCGTTGACCACGAATGCCCCGCTCACGGCGGCGGCGGCATTCGCGGCCGACAGCCCGAGGATATCCGCGTTCTCGTCGACCCGCTCGCGATATCGCAACGCGAACGCACGCGAGGTCGCGGCGCTCTGCGCGATGATCATCACGACGCATGACGCGGCAACCGGCAGCAGCGCCAACGCTTCGCTCCAGGTCACCTCGGGGAATGTGATCGCTGGCAGCCCGCCGGGAACCGGACCGATGACTGCTATGCCCCACTCGGCGAAGCCGAACGCGGCGCCGGCCGCGATCGTTCCCACGACTGCGATCAGCGAAACCGGCAAGCGTGGAACAAGGCGATGGCCGAGCAAGATGCTTCCCGCCACGATCGCGGACAAGCACAAGGTCGGAATACTGAGCCGCGGCAGGCCTTGCCAGATCTCCCATGCCTGAACGAGCGTGCGGTGCGACTGCACCGCGATACCGAGCATGTCGCCGAGCATCGCCGTGCCGACCTGAATCCCGACACCGGTGAGAAATCCGACCAATACCGTGCGCGAGAGGAAGTCGGCGAGGAATCCGAGCTTCAAGATCCGTGCCAGAAGCAGAAACCCGGCGGTCAGCAGCGCCACCATGCCGACGAGCGCCATGTACTTCTCGCTCCCCGGCGCCGCCATTTGCGACAGCGAGCTGGAGAAGATGGCTGCTGTGGCGGAGTCGGCAGCGACGACCAGATGGCGGGAGGAGCCAAACGCCGCGAACGCAACAAGCGGCAGCAGCACCGTGTAAAGGCCGGTGACGACCGGCGTGCCCGCAATGCGCGTATAGCCGAGCACCTGCGGGATGTTCATCGACGCGAGCGTCACTCCCGCCAGGACGTCGCGCATTGCCCCGCTGCGGCTGAAAGGCCGAAGGCTGTCAAAAAGCCGTAGTCGCATCGCTGACCGGCGAGTGACGGGGCTCAAACGGAGCGGGGCTGGGGCGCCACTTGAAATCCTATGGCGACGCGGCTGCAGGCGTTCATGAGCGCGATGGCGTAGACCTCACACCGGCAGCCGTCAATCTGCGATCCCAATGAGAAAAAGGCCGCGGCGGCGTCGCTCACGAGTCTCATCGAGGTGTATTCCAACGCGCGCGGGGCTGCTCAAGCAGCTCGCGAGCAAACCCGCGTGCTCGCCTGCCGATTGTGGCTACGTATCAACTACACTATTGACTACATTTCGAATTGATGCTAGAAGATTCGCATCCTCGCTCTTTGAGGGGCGTCTCCGGAGGCGATCCTGAAGGCGGAGCGAGGAGTGGCGTCCTGCGGTAGCGGCTCGCACCCGTTGCCCCGGGAGGTAGGGACCCCGCCCGCCAGGCACTAAGACCTGGACGCGAGGAGCTCGCTGTAACCGATCCGGATCCGCCGAAGCGCAAGCCGAGGCGGGTGACGCGGGGAGGGAAGCGCGGGACCCGGAGAGCCCAAAATCGCCACGGTGGAGCGCCGGGAGGCGTGCGTCCCGCGTCATGGGACGCAAGGCGCCTCGCTAGGCGCCTGGCGTGCCGCGTTACGTGCACGCCCACGGGTGTCTCGCAAACACCCGAACGTCTCTCGGCGCTCCGCCCACCCCTCAACG
>CBFGVM010000091.1:0-11778 GCA_965652015.1 uncultured Alphaproteobacteria bacterium | reverse complement strand
AGCTCGGGATGGGGCCGGCCGAAGTCGGGCGCTGCTGAATCCTGGCCGATCTCCACAATGGCGCGACGGATCGCGCGTGTGCGGCTGAACTGATTGAACAAGGTCTCGCCGTCGCCGCGACGGATGGCGCGCGTCAGCGTGGCCAAGTCCTCATTGAAGCGGCCCAGCATTTCCAGCACCGCGTCCTTGTTGGCAAGAAAAACATCGCGCCACATCGTCGGATCCGAAGCGGCGATGCGGGTGAAATCGCGAAAGCCTCCGGCGGAGAATTGCAGCACTTCGGAGCGTGTCACTTGGCTCAATTCATCCGCGGTGCCCACGATCGTGTAGGCGATAAGGTGCGGCAGGTGGCTGGTGATGCCGAGTACGAGATCATGGTGCTCCGCCGACATGGTTTCGACGTTCGCGCCGAGCAGCCGCCAGAACGCTGCGAGCCGCTCGACCGCGGTTGGCTCGGCGCCCGCCGGCGGCGTGAGAATGCACCAGCGGTCGACGAACAGCTCGGCAAACCCGGCATCGGGTCCGGAGTTTTCCGTGCCGGCAACCGGATGGGCCGGCACGAAATGCACCCCCGGGGGGATGTGGGGCGACATGTCGCGCACAACCATGCCCTTCACGGAGCCGACGTCAGAGACGATCGTGCCCGGCGCAAGCTGCGGACCAATTTCCGCGGCAACCGAGCCGCAGGCTCCGACTGGAATCGCGACGATCACGAGATCTGCGCCTTCGGCGGCCGCTGCATTGGTTTCGACGACTTGATCGGCAAGGCCGAGTTCGGCGACACGCCTGCGCGTGGCCGCCGACCGGGCGGTGGCGACGATAGAGCGCGCAGCACCTTGCGCGCGAGCGGCGCGCGCGATCGAGGAGCCGATCAGACCCATCCCGATCAGCGCAACGCGGTTGAATATAACGACATCGGCCTTCATCGGACGGTCCAATCCTGCAGCGCCGTGAGAGAGCCCGTCCTCCCCCGTTTCTGACGGACGCCGGGAATAGGGGGCGACACAGACCGGCCGGCGGACTGCATCATGGCTTCCTGCCCATGAACTCCGCCAGCGCGGCGACTACAAGGCGGTTCGCCTCCTCGGTACCGACGGTCATGCGCAGCGCGTTCGGCAATTTGTAGGCCTTGACGCGACGCAGAATCAGGCCGCGCTGCGTCAAGAATGCGTCTGCATCCTCCGCGGTACGGCCGCGGTTTTCGGGGAAGTGGATCAACACGAAATTGGCGATGCTCGGCGTCACCTCCAGTCCAAGCTTGCGGATTTCGACCAGGAGCCAATCAAGCCATCTTTCGTTGTGGGCGCGCGCTGCCTCCAGATGCGCGCTATCTTCGAGCGCGGCTATGCCCGCTGCCATGGCCGCCGAGTTGACGTTGAATGGCCCGCGGATGCGATTGATCGCGTCGACCACGTGCGCCGGCCCGTAAAGCCAACCAAGCCGGAGCGCCGCCAGCCCATGGATTTTCGAGAACGTGCGGCACATGACGACGTTCTCACAGGTAGCGACGAGCTCGATGCCAGCCTCGTAGTCGTTGCGGCGCACGTATTCGGCATAAGCCGCGTCGAGCACGAACAGCACGTGCGGGGGCAGACCCCGCTGCAGCCGCTTGACTTCGTCGAACGGCACGTAGGTGCCGGTCGGATTGTTGGGATTGGCGAGAAAGACGACTTTGGTGCGCTCGCTCACCGCTGCGAGGATGGCGTCGACATCGGCCGTGTAGTTCTTTTCCGCCGCCACGACCGGCGTCGCGCCAGAGCCGCGCATGGCGATCGGATAGACGAGAAAGGCATGGGTGGTGTGGATCGCCTCGTCGCCGTCGTGCAGATAGGCGTCGGCAATCAGATTCAAGAGTTCGTCGGAGCCGGCGCCGCAAACGATGCGGTTGGGATCAAGCCCGAAGACGCGCCCGATAGCCTCGCGCAGCGCGGTCGAGTCGCCGTCGGGATAGTCCTCCAGGTGTTCGCCGACCGCATGATAGGCCGCCACCGCTCTTGGACTCGGTCCGAGGGGCGTTTCGTTGGAGGACAGCTTGATCACGCGGGCGACGCCCGGCGCCGTGCTCTTCCCGGGAACATAGGGGTCGATCGTGAGCACGCCGGGACGCGGTTGCGGACGCTGCAGCGCGGACATGTCAGACTCCGGAAATCAGCGGCCGGTCGGGACCGTGCCTTCGGCGGAGACCCTATAGCGGGTTGCGTGGCTTCCGACGAGGGCCGCGGCGCGCACGGAGGCACCGGCCGTCACCAGCATGTCCGTCACCCGTTCGATGCGGCCACTTTGCGGCACGGAGATCAGCAGGGCTGCGCTGTCGAAGCCGCCATCGGGCACGGCAATAATTTCGGCGAGCGCCCCGACCGCCTGGGCCGCCCCCGTGTTCCAGCCGGCGACCCGCACGCTCCATACTTCTACCTCCTTGACCATGGCATCGGGCGCGGCCCGCGACACGACGAATACCGGCACGCCGGCCGGATGGTCGGCACGTTCGACGAAGGGCAAGCGGGCGATGATCTTGGGTGCCGAATCCAATTCGAGCGCGCTCCACCAGGCGCCGCTGCCAGCCATGGCGAATGCGGGCACCAGACCGAGATCGCCCTTGGAGTCCGAGACCGCCGCCACGACGCTTGCAGCGCCCATGTGCTGGACGAACGGCACCGTAAAGCCGAAATGGAAGCGCGCGGAATCGCGCATCGCCGCATCCCCTGCCGACAGGTCGGCGTGAATGGCGAACGGCGCCTGTACATAGGTGAAAGTGGAAATAATAACTCGCCAGATACTCTCGGCGGTGTCGAGCGGCAGGATACCTTTGTGCCGCTCGACCAGCCGCCGCATCATGTCCGCCTCGCGCGCCGGACGGAATGCCGAGCCCGTTTCGTGCGTCTGTTTCGTGGCGATGAGGCGGTCGATGATTTGCCCGCGCTCCATCAAAAGCCGGTGCATCGCCTCGTCGATGCGGTCGATTTCTCGCCGCAGCTCGCCCAGCGACGGTGTTTCAGACTGGGGCGGTTTCACCATGACGCGTTTTGCCGTTTTTCTCGCGCATCGACCGGTTGCAGGCGCGGCATTGATAGGTGGGCGGACCCGCTAAAGCAAAGAAAACATTGACAGCGGCGTCGCGCGGCCTATCTAACGCCCTCGCGGCGCCCTTCGTGAGGCGCGCCGCTTAGATCGGCGGCTATTTCGGTTCGCCGGCCGGGTCGTAACGAATGGTCGAGGTCGATTTCAGCGTCGCATCCGATCCTGCCGACCGCGCGCGCGAGGCCGACAGTCCGCATTCGCTCGTCGTTCGTTTCGGCATGGACAAGCCGTTGTCACTCGATGCCGGCATCGACCTTGCTCCGTTCCAGATGGCTTATCAGACCTATGGCACGCTCAATGCCGAGCGCAGCAACGCGGTGCTGATCTGCCATGCGCTCACCGGCGACCAGCACGTGGCCAATGTGCATCCCGTGACGCAGAAGCAGGGGTGGTGGGAAACCATGGTCGGCCCAGGCCGGCCGATCGATACCGAGCGCTACTTCGTCATTTGCCCAAACGTGGTCGGCGCCTGCATGGGCACGACCGGACCCGCCTCTACCAATCCGAAGACCGGCATGCCCTGGGGTCTCGATTTTCCCGTCATCACCATTCGCGACATGGTGCGCGCACAGGCCATGCTGCTGGACCATCTTGGAATCGCCTCGCTGTTCTCCATGGCCGGCGGCTCGATGGGCGGAATGCAGGTGCTGCAATGGTGCGCGAGTTATCCGCAGCGGGTGTTCTCGGCGTTGCCGATCGCGACCTCGACGCGTCATTCGGCGCAGAACATCGCCTTCCACGAGGTCGGCCGGCAGGCGGTGATGGCCGATCCGGAATGGCGGCATGGGCGTTATTTCGCCGAGGGCATGAATCCGCGCCGCGGACTCGCCGTCGCGCGCATGGGCAACCACATCACATATCTCTCCGACGCAGCCTTGCACCGCAAATTTGGTCGTCGATTCCAAGACCGCGACAATCCGACGTTCTCCTTCGACGCCGACTTTCAAGTGGAGAGCTATTTGCGCCACCAGGGCATTAGCTTCGTCGAGCGCTTCGATGCCAATTCCTACCTCTACCTGACGCGCGCGATGGACTATTTTGATCTTGCGGAAGATTACGGCGGTGTGCTCGCCAACGCGTTCAAGGACACACCGACGCGATTTTGCGTGATCTCCTTTACGTCGGATTGGCTCTTTCCGACCTCGGACTCGCGCGCCATCGTGCACGCGCTCAACGCCGGTGGCGCGCGGGTATCGTTTGCCGAGGTCGTGACCGACAAGGGTCACGACGCTTTCCTGCTCGAGGAGCCGGAGCTGTTCGACATCGTGCGGGGGTTTCTCGAAGGCGCGGCCAAGGCGCGCGGCCTTCCGCCCGCGCGGGGATGACCATGCTGATGCGCCTCAAGCACGATTTGACCATGGCGGAGGCCGCGCGCACCCACGGTGGTGCACGCGTCGATCTTCTGGCGGTTGCCGACATGGTTGCGCCCAGCGCCAAAGTCCTCGACGTCGGTTGCGGCGATGGCGAATTGCTGCAGCTGCTGGCGGAGACGCGCGGCGTCGACGGGCGCGGCATCGAGTTGTCTCGGGAGGGGGTCAACGAATGCGTCGCAAAAGGGCTCGCGGTGATCCAGGGCGACGCCGATACAGACCTCGCCGATTACCCCGACGACGCTTTCGATTATGTCGTGCTGTCGCAGACGCTGCAGGCCACCCGGCAGCCGCGCATCGTGCTCGAGCACATGTTGCGCATCGGCCGCCATGGCATCGTCTCCTTTCCCAACTTCGGCCACTGGAGAATCCGCCTGCAAATCTTGCTCGGTGGGCACATGCCGCGCACGGATAATCTGCCGTATGCGTGGTGGGATTCCCCCAACATCCACTTCTGCACCATCAAGGATTTCCGCGAGCTTTGCCATGTCGTGGGCGCGCACATCGAAAAATCGGTGGCGCTCGATGCTTGGGGGCGGGCGTTGCGCTTCAACGCGCCGTGGTGGACCTGGAACTTGTTCGGCGAGCAGGGCGTGTTCTTGCTCAGCCGGGGCGGCATGACCACCACTGCGCTCCGGGGAGCGGCAAAGTAACCGCTCGCAACGACGCGGGCTTGCCTGAACTCCCGGAGGCTCAGGTGCTCAGCTCGTCTCCGACGGCGATCTCCCCCGCCCCGACCACCTCGGCATAAACGCCGCAGTCGGCATGGCCGAAGCTGCGCATCAGCGTGTCGGGGATCGCGAGATCGCGGATGCCGGTATCCGGATCGACGTTGGTCGCCGCACAGCGCACGATGCGCTTGATGACCCTGAGCCGCGCCCGCCTGCCGACCGTGATCTCCTGCCCGAGAAGATCGAACTCGCGCCACGCCGGCCAGCCGCTCACGTAGACGTTGCCGCGGAAGCGCAGTGGATCGACGGGCCTGCCGACCACGCCTTCGACGGCGGCGACCGAAGCCAGGTTGATGATCGAGACGACCTTGCGCGCCACGTCGGAGAAGCTGAAGCCTGGTGCATGCAGCACCTTGGGCGCACCCCGCAATTCGTCCGCGCAGAAGACCGCGAAGAATCGCTCGATTTCCGCACGGCCTTCGGACGTGCCCAGATTGCCGCGCACGGCCTCGCGGCCGTCCGTCTCGATAACGAGAGTATGGCTCGTTTCGTGGAAACGAGTGCGCAGCCGAGCGAGCCGCTCGTTGCGCATCAACATGAGGTAGCGCTGCTTGGGTTGATGACGGGGGGCGGCGGGGTCGAAGCCGGATGGTCCGTTCTCGATGGCGTAGAGGCGATCCGCCGGCAAGGTTTCCTCGACCGCAAGCCGTGTGCATGCAAGGGACTCCGGCGAAAGCCCCTTGATCGGATAGCGGTAGATGGCATGGATTTTTGGATGTGCATCGGTCATGGCTTCGTTGTTAGCTGCTGAACCGCTGCCTGCCTAGCCGGCATCCAAAAATCGCCCGCAGCCTCTTTCGCCGTAAACGGCCGCTTCCCACATACCGATTTAGGATCGTCATTCGGGGCTCGGCCGATTGATCGCGCGCAGATATTTCGCTTAGGTCAGTAACGGTGGAGAGCCCTCTCGCGCCTCGGGCGCGAGCGGCAGGCCGAGGAGTTGCGATGGATTTCCAGAAATACACCGACCGCGCCCAGGGCTTTGTCCAATCTGCCCAGTCGCTGGCCCTGCGCGAAGGTCATCAGCAATTCACGCCCGAGCACCTGCTGAAGGTTCTGCTCGACGACCCCGAGGGTTTGGCCAGCGGCTTGATCGACCGCGCGGGCGGCCGATCGCGCGAAGCGCTTTCGGCCGTCGAGGCGGCGCTTGCCAAGCTTCCCAAAGTATCGGGCGGCGGCGCCGGTCAAGTCTATCTGGCTCCGGCGCTGGCGCGGGTTTTCGATCAAGCGCAGAAGGTCGCGGAAAAGGCAGGCGACAGCTATGTCACGGTCGAGCGGCTCCTGCTTGCGCTCGCGCTCGAGAAGGACAGCGAGGCGGGGCGCATTTTGGCCCGCGTGGGCGTCACGCCGCAGAACCTCAACTCGGCGATCAACGCGTTGCGACAGGGCCGCACGGCCGACACGAGCTCGGCCGAAAGCGCCTACGACGCGCTGAAAAAGTACGCCCGTGATCTCACTCAGGCTGCCCGCGAGGGCAAGATCGATCCGGTGATCGGCCGCGACGAGGAGATTCGACGCACGATCCAGGTCCTCTCTCGCCGCACCAAGAATAATCCGGTGTTGATCGGCGAACCCGGCGTCGGCAAGACCGCGATCGTGGAAGGCCTCGCCCAGCGCATCGTCAACGGTGATGTGCCGGAAAGCCTGCAGGACAAAAAACTGCTGGCGCTCGACTTGGGCGCGTTGATTGCAGGTGCGAAATATCGCGGCGAGTTCGAGGAGCGGCTCAAAGCCGTCCTGCAGGAGGTGATCTCCTCGCATGGCGGCATCATCCTGTTCATCGACGAGATGCACACGCTCGTCGGAGCCGGCAAAGCGGATGGCGCCATGGATGCCTCCAACCTGCTCAAGCCGGCGCTCGCGCGTGGTGAGCTGCATTGTGTCGGCGCAACCACGCTCGACGAATACAAGAAGCACGTCGAGAAAGACGCGGCGCTCGCGCGGCGTTTCCAGCCGGTCTATGTGAACGAGCCGAGCGTCGAGGATACGATCTCGATTTTGCGCGGGCTGAAGGACAGATACGAGCAGCACCATGGGGTTCGCATCACCGACTCGGCGCTCGTCGCGGCGGCCACGCTCTCGCATCGCTACATCAGCGACCGGTTTCTTCCGGACAAGGCCATCGACCTGATCGATGAGGCTGCCGCGCGCCTCAAGATGCAGGTCGATTCCAAGCCCGAGGAGCTCGATTCGATCGACCGCGAGATCGTACGGCTCAAGATCGAACAGGAGGCGCTCAGGAAGGAAGCCGATCCGGGCTCGAAGGAGCGACTCAAGCGGCTCGAGAAGGAGTTGGCCGCGCTCGAAAAGCAGTCCGCCGATATCACCGCGCGGTGGAAGGCAGAGAAAGAGAAGCTCTCCGACGCCCAAAAGCTCAAGACCGAGCTCGACCATTTGCGGACTGAGCTCGCAAACGCGCAGCGCAAAGGGGAATACCAGCGCGCCGGCGAGCTTGCGTATGGCCGCATTCCGGAAATCGAGAAGAAGCTCAAGAACATCGAGGCGGCGGAGGGCAAGGGTGCGATGGTCGAGGAGGCGGTGACCGCCGACCATGTCGCACAGGTGGTCTCACGCTGGACCGGCGTACCGGTCGAGAAGATGCTGGAAGGCGAGAAAGAGAAGCTGCTGCGCATGGAAGAGCAGCTCAGCAAGCGGGTCATCGGCCAGGCGGAAGCGGTCAAGGCGGTATCCACCGCGGTGCGGCGCGCGCGCGCCGGCCTGCAGGATCCGCACCGACCGATCGGCTCATTCATGTTCTTGGGTCCGACCGGAGTCGGCAAGACCGAGCTGACCAAGGCATTGGCCGAATACCTGTTCGATGACGAGACCGCGATGATTCGCATCGACATGTCGGAATACATGGAGAAACATTCGGTCGCTCGCCTGATTGGCGCGCCGCCGGGCTATGTCGGTTATGAGGAAGGCGGCACGCTCACTGAGGCGGTGCGGCGGCGGCCCTATCAGGTGGTGCTGTTCGATGAGATCGAGAAAGCACACCCGGACGTGTTCAACGTGCTCCTGCAGGTGCTCGACGACGGTCGTCTCACCGATGGGCAAGGTCACACCGTCGACTTCCGCAATACGCTGATCGTGATGACCTCGAATCTCGGCTCCGAATATCTGGCGAACCAACCGGAGGGCCAGGATACAGATGCCGTGCGCGATCAGGTCATGGCGGTGGTGCGGGCGAATTTTCGCCCTGAATTCCTCAACCGCATCGACGAGATCATCCTGTTCCACAGGCTCAAGCGCAGCGACATGACGAAAATCGTCGATATCCAGATGGCGCGACTCGCAAGGCTGCTCGAAGACCGCAAGATTGCCGTTGTCCTCGAACCTTCGGCGCGCGAGTGGCTCGCGGAAAAGGGCTATGATCCCGCCTATGGCGCGCGTCCGCTCAAACGGGTCATTCAGAAGTCGGTACAGGACCCGCTCGCCGAATTGATCCTGTCCGGGCAAATCAAGGACGGCGAGAAAGTCGTCGTATCGGCGGGCAAGCAGGGCCTTACCTTCAACGGCAAGCTGGCAGCAGCGGCTTGAGCGGGTGACGAAACCCGCGGTCAGCGGGTCTGCGCGTAACGCGAAGGCGTGGCGCGGGTCATCATGGCGTCGAGCCGCGTGCGTTCCTGGTCGAAGCCTGCAAGCAGCGCGCCCTCCAACACGCGGCCGCGCGGCAGCTTGATTCTCATCGGATCGACGAAGCGGCCGTTGATCAGAATCTCGTAATGCAGGTGCGCCCCGGTCGACAAGCCGGTCGAGCCGACATAGCCGATCACTTGTCCCTGGCGGACCTTCTTGCCGGCCTCCATGCTGCGGGCGAAAGCCGACATGTGACCATAGGCGGTCTCGTAACCGTTGGCGTGTCGGATGCGGATGTACTTCCCGTAGCCGCCTTCCCAACCGATCTTGTCGATAATGCCGTTGCCTGCGGCGAACACCGGCGTTCCCGTCGACGAGGCCCAGTCGACGCCGGTATGCATCTTATCGTAGCCGAGCAAGGGATGGTTACGGCCGCCGAAGCCGGACGTTATGTTGCCGTCCGAGACGGGCTTGCGGACCAGGAACTTCTTCGCACTTTTGCCGGTCTCGTCATAGTAATCGACGACGTTATCGTCGCTCGTTTGGTAGCGGTAGAATTTTCTCGTCTCCCCGCCAGTGGTCAGCAAGGCGAACAATACGTCTCCCTTGCTGTTGTCGCTTGGGTTGTCATCCTCGCCTGCGTACAGGATTTCGAAAGAATCGCCCGGCTGCACCTTGCGCTGGAAATCGACATCGTAGGAATAGATGCGGACGTACTCGTCGATGACCGGGCGCGGCACGTGATTGCGCAACGCGGTCTCGTAGATGCTCTGATAGAGCCTCACTCCCTTGCCGTCGTCATCGTCGTCGCTGCTGGAGGACGCCACGCTGTTGGCGCGGCGCACGTCGACGGCAACGTATTTGCCCAGCTCCGACCATGCGACCATGGCCTCGACTGCTGTATCGGTGGCGATGATGACGCGCACCGGCCGCAGCCGGATGCCGTCGCTCGCGGGCGCGAGCAGAACGCGCAGCTTATAACCGTCGCGCGGGCTACTGTCTTTTCCGCGGCCTCCGAACGCCGTGGTAATCGCCTTGATCTCGTCTGCCGTCGCACCAAGCTCGCGCAAGAATGCGGAGACGGAATCACCCTTCTTGAGCACGATTGTGCGCTCGGTCCAGGCATTCCCGCCGGTCACCTGGGCCGTGGTCTTGGGCAGCAGGCTGACGTTTTCCGGCACGATCCGCGGTTCGAAACCAGCATACGGATCGCCGTGCCGCTCCGGGGCATAAGCCGCCAGCGTGGTGGGAAGCGCGCTTGCGAGCAGAGCCGGCTTTTGCGCGAGATTTCCGTCCCAGTTCGCCGCCTCGCGCACCCGCGCGAGCACCTCGTCGAGCGAGGCCACCGCTGCAATCTTCGCCCGCGGCAAGGCACTATTGAGATCACGGGTTATGAACGAGACTTCCGCGTCGGGCTCGGCGCCGGCAGCGTCCTGGGCGCTGACCGGAAGTCCCTCGGACCGGGCGGCCATCTTCTGCGCATTGAACGCAGGAATGTTGGCGGAGAGTTCGGATACCGAGAGCGAGAGATTGCCCGCCACGCGGGTGAAGGGACGCACACGCACAATCTCGCGATTGCCGCTGCCGCGGCTGGTCGTCGAGACGCGAATGACCTGGCGCGCGGCATTGGCTTCGCCGGGCGGCGGCAGGCGGTCGGCCTTGCGGGTGGCCACGCGCTCGACGATGCCGCGGGCGGCGCCACGCAACGCTTCCTCCACGCGTTCCGGCACGGTGGCGAAGTTGGTCTCCCCATCAAGGGCTGCAAAAACGGCCCCGCTCATGAGGGCCGCGCCGCAAAGACCGGTGAGAATGACGCCGCTGAGCCACTGGACGGAAACGCGGCGGCGGTCCACCAAGCCGCTGCTCTCTCCGTCGACCGACAATGGGGGCTCGTTGCCGAGATCGATGTGCTCGGCCTCCAACGTCGAACGCAACGCCGCGTGTCGTCTGCCCTGCTCCAAGCCCGACATCCCCCCACGCCCGCGGGCGGTTTACCGCAACACCCAAGGTGTCAACGCGACCGCGACGACGGGCGTTGACTTGAAGCACGGCGCACGACGCCGCCTTCACGGTCCGTCAACGACCGTGCCCTAGCTCTTCTGGCCTAATCGATGGGTAACGCCGTACGTCACGGACGATGGGACGCCGGCGCAATTCCCCCCGAAGTGACACCTCCCACTGCACCGCCAAGAGGGACGGAGGAATGTGGCCGCAGTACGGCGTGCGCAGGCCTTTCACGCCCGCTAACCCCCCTATATTGTTTAAGAAGATGGCTGTTGCCGGCTTGCACCGGGAGGGTGGATTTTGGGCCCCGCCGGGAGTTGACATTTGCGCGCTCGGGGCCATATATAACCGCTAATTCGGCACGCCGCCGCCTCGGTGCGACGGCGCGTCTTCGAAGCTCCTCACTGATATTCGGTGACTAGGCTTCCGATCCCGATCGGAGGCCCGAAGCTTCGACGGCTCTCCGGCTTACCGGAGGGCGGGGACCGCCCTGGTCCCGGGCTGTTTGACAGGTGAATCGGAAGAAAGAGAAACGTGGACGGCGGAGTCCCTGCGGACCGCCTCCCCGATCGGAGCGACGTGTCTTCGAGGGGGAGCGGCCGGACGAGACTTCGGCGGTCGACGTTTCAGGTCAACACCTTGTCGAGCGAAGCGGCGCTGTGTGCGATGCAAATCGTGCGCAGCCCAATCCGCCTCGACAGGAGTGGGACCTCGTCAAACGTTGTGATCGGCCGGGAAAAGTTCTCATCCAACTTGAGAGTTTGATCCTGGCTCAGAGCGAACGCTGGCGGCAGGCCTAACACATGCAAGTCGAGCGCCGTAGCAATACGGAGCGGCAGACGGGTGAGTAACACGTGGGAACGTACCCTTCAGTTCGGAACAACCCAGGGAAACTTGGGCTAATACCGGATACGTCCGTAAGGAGAAAGATTTATCGCTGAAGGATCGGCCCGCGTCTGATTAGCTTGTTGGTGGGGTAACGGCCCACCAAGGCGACGATCAGTAGCTGGTCTGAG
>CBFGVM010000090.1:0-11812 GCA_965652015.1 uncultured Alphaproteobacteria bacterium | reverse complement strand
GTTCAGCGCGCGGCCCCAGACGGTCTCCCAGTCCTGTCCGGTCACATCCGTCACCCGGCCGTCGCGCTCGTAGAATTTATTCGGGATTTGGAACATCGCCAGCATCAGCCCGCCCTCGGGCGTCCAGGCGACGTGGCGGCTGCCCGCCTCGCGCCAGACGAATTCGCCGGCCTTGACCTCAAGCCCAGCGACGGGACCTTCCTTGTCCACGAGCTTGCCCTCGAGCATGTAGGTTTGCTCGATCTGCACGTGTTCATGGTCGGGAAGCACGGCGCCGGGCGCCATGCGCATCAGCGCGGTGACGAGGCCGCTCTCGCGGTCGAACAACAGCGTCTTGACCTCGCAGCCGGGAAAGCGCGTCGGCTGCCATTCCATGCTGGCGGGGCGCACGACGTGCGAATGCTGATCGGCGGCTTTCTGCGACTTGGGCGTGACGGCATCCATGGGACGTCCTCCTTAATCGGATGTGCGGGTGCTGCCACGATGATAGCCGAAGGCAACGTGGCGCGCCGCTAGATTCCGTCTTCCCGGATCGGCGGCTGGAACGCAAGGCCGGTGTCCCAGGGAAAATAGATCCAGGTGTCTTGCGACACTTCGGTGATGAACGTGTCGACCATGGGCCGGCCCATGGGCTTGGCATAGACGGTGGCGAAATGCGCTTCCGGCAGCAGGTCGCGCACCACCTTGGCGGTCTGGCCGGTGTCGACCAGATCATCGACGATAAGCACGCCTTTGCCGCGCCCGCCGCCGATGCCGACGATGCTCTCGGCCACGTCCTTGAGCACGTTGAGCTCGCCTTGCGTGATGTGGTTGTAGCTGGTCACGCACACCGTCTCGATCAGCCGGATGCCGAGCTCGCGGGCGACGATGGCGGCAGGAACAAGCCCGCCGCGCGTCACGCAGACAATCGCCTCGAACGGCCCGGCGCCGGACAGGCGCCACGCCAGCGCGCGCGCATCGCGATGGAATTGGTCCCACGAGACCGGAAAAGCCTTCTGCGGCTGTGGTTGCGGTTGCGGCTGTGGTTGCGGTTGTTGACGCGGTTGCGCCATCGTTTCCATCACCAAAAGCAAAGAGCGGGCGTTCTAGCGCATATCGAGAATGAAATCGAACCTGGCAGCGAGACCGTCGCCGGCCTCGGCCACGCGCATCACCAGTTCACGGCGGAATAGGCCGTCACGGCGGTTCGTCGGCTCGTCGGGAAAATAGAGCTGAGTGGTGAGCACACGCTGCTGCGGCGCCTGCACCTTGACGTGGTAATGACGGGTGCGGCCGGTGTAAAGCGCCGGCAAGATCGTGCGGAAGCGGTAGCGGCCCTCGCCATCGGTGAACAGGTGTCCGCGGTAGCGGAACCCGGCATTGTCGTAATCGCCGCGATCGTCGGCATGCCAGAGATCGACGAGCGCCGCCGCCACGGGGCGGCAGGAGCGCGTGAGAACCTGTCCGCCAAGCTCGACTAGTCGCCCCTTGTTGTTCGGCTCGACGAGATCGACGCGTTGCGGTGAACTGGGCTTGAAATACGGCCCCTCGCCCTGCCGGACCGTCGGCGCATCGCCGTCGTGGCATTGCGGCGTCGGTGCAAGTGGTTCTGCGAAAGCGTCATCGAGCACGAGCCCCGCCGCGGCGAGCGCGCTGGCGGCGAGCAGTCGGCGACGCGTGGGAAGAAACAGCATGAGGGCCTCCTCGCGTGCACGCCCCCTTTGCAATCTTACCTGCTTTGGGTGCTCGCGAATATCACGTCAGCGCCATTGCCACCGCGCGATCATCCGCTCGATTGTGCGCCGCGCACCCGCTGCAGCATGTCCTCCACTGCGCGCGTCGCAACGGCGAGCTTTTTTGCGTCTCGGGCGCGCAGCACGACGTTGGTGTTGGGCCCATGTTGCGGGTCGAAGAACGGGTAGCTGCCGATCGCGACCTCGGGATTTGCCTTCGCGATCTCACCGAGCTGCGCGCCGATGTCGCCCTCGCGCGCGTCCGCGCGTACGGTCTGCGACAGGATGCGAATGCCGGTTTTCAGCTTGGGGGCGACCTCGTCGAGCATGGCCTGCATGATGGTGGGGACGCCGGCCATAACGATGACATTCCCGATCCAAAACCCGGGCGCGCCGGAGACCTTGTTTTCCACAAGATCGGCGCCCTTGGGAATGCGCGTCATGCGCAGCCGCGCTTCGTTCATTTCCGCCCCGGTTGCGCGCAGCCGCTCATGCAGGATGGCGAGCGCGCGCGGATCGACGTCGATCGCCACCCCCAACGCCTTGGCGACGCAATCGGCGGTGATGTCGTCGTGGGTCGGCCCGATCCCGCCGGTGGTGAACACGTAGGTGTAGCGGCGGCGCAGCGCGTTGACCGCCTCTACGATCATCGCCTCCTCGTCGCCGACCACGCGCACCTCCTCGAGGTCGATGCCGAGCGCGGTCAGATACTCCGCGATGTAGCCGATATTCTTGTCCTTGGTGCGACCGGACAAGATCTCATTCCCGATCACGAGCAGTGCCGCGGTGACGACCTCTTTTGGCGCGGATGAATCTGCGGATGTCATGGCGACCGACGGTGGCGGCCCGATGCCAGGGCCCGCCTCTACCCTGCCATTGTGGGTTATGATGCTTCAAGTCATTCGCCGGGGCATCGGCCTGCGGCCAAGTCCCCGATCAAGGGGGCTTCCTCGAACGCGCCTGGGGCAGGCGCGGAGGTTTCCGGATGCCTACATCGACGCCGCTGCGCCCGATTGCTTATGCGCCCCCGCGCGTCGTCTGCGAGCGCAGCCGCGACGGCATACTGCGCTATCGCTCGACGGAGCCAATGGCCCCGCACGATCCCAGTCTGGCGCGGCTGTTCCGCGCCGCGGTCGAGCGCAATCCGGCAGGCATATTCCTGGCGGAGCGCGAGGGCGGCCAGTGGCGCAAATTGACCTATGCGGCGGCGCGACCACTCGTCGATGCGCTGGCGGCGGGTCTCATCGAGCGTGGCCTCTCGGCCGAGCGGCCGGTGATGATCCTCTCCGGCAACAGCATCGACCACGCGCTCCTCACGCTTGCCGGCCACACCGCCGGCATTCCGGTGGCGCCGATCTCGGTCGCCTACTCGCTCCAGAGCCAGGACCACGCCAAGCTCAAGCATATCGCCGCCTTGCTCACGCCCGGCCTCGTCTATGTCGCTGATACCGGTCCTTTCGCAAAGGCGCTCGCCGCGCTCGACCTGGCAAAGGTTGAACTCGTGGCAAACCGCAACAGCGCCAACATCGACCACGTCTGCGCCTTCGAACAGATGACGCAGGGGCAGCCGGGCCCGGCATTGGATGAAGCCCTGGCCGCCATCAGCGGCGATGCGATTGCCAAGTTCCTGTTCACCTCCGGCTCGACTGGCCTGCCCAAGGGCGTGATCAACACCCACGGCATGCTGACCGCGAACCAGCAGCAGCTCGCGCAGATTTGGCCTTTCGTCGACGAAGCGCCGCTCGTTCTGCTCGACTGGCTGCCGTGGAACCACACCTTCGGCGCCAACCACAATTTCAATCTGGTGCTGCGCCACGCCGGGACCCTGTTCATCGATGGTGGCAGGCCGCTGCCGGGGCTCATCGAAGAGACCGTGCGCAATCTCGCCGACGTATCGCCGACGATCTATTTCAACGTGCCGGCGGGCTACGCGGCACTGCTGCCATTTCTGGAGCGGGACGAGACGTTGGCGCGCTCGTTTTTCGCGAAGCTGCGGCTGATCTTCTATGCCGGCGCTGCGCTACCGCAGGACTTGTGGGAGCGGCTCGAAGCGGTGTCGCAGCGCGCGACTGGCGAACGCGTGCCGATGACCTCGTCCTGGGGCACCACCGAGACGTCGCCCCTTTCGACCGCCGCCCACTTCATCATCGACCGCGCCGGCCCAATCGGCGTGCCCGTTCCCGGCGTCGAACTCAAGCTCGTTCCGGCTGGCGACAAACTCGAAGTGCGCGTGCGCGGACCGAACGTAACGCCCGGGTATTGGAAGCTGCCCGACCTGACGCGTGCCGCGTTCGACGAGGAGGGCTTCTACAAGCCGGGCGACGCCGTGCGCTTCGCCGATCCGGCCAATCCCGAGAAAGGCATCATCTTCGATGGACGCCTGGCCGAGGATTTCAAGCTCGCCACCGGCACCTGGGTCGCGGTCGGCGTGCTGCGCGTCGGAGTGCTTGCCGCGGCGTCGCCGGCGCTACAGGACGCCATCATTGCCGGCGAGAACCGCGAGTCGATCGGAATGCTTGCCTGGCTCAACGCCGCCGGGTGCCGCAAGCTCATCGGCTGCGAGGCACCGCTCCCGGAGCTTGCGCGTCATCCCAGCCTGCGCGAGCACGTCCGCCGCGCCATCGCGCGCTGGAACGCTGACCATTCCGGATCATCGCAAAAGATCGCGCGGGTGCTGCTGCTGTCCGATATCCCCTCAATCGATGCCAACGAAATCACCGACAAAGGCTACATCAACCAGCGGCTTGCGCTCGAGCGGCGCAAGGCCGATGTCGAGCGGCTGTTTGCGGCGGCACCGGACGCCGACGTGCTAGTAGTGTCACTCGCCCCATGACGCGCAGGAGAAGGCGCGATCGAGGCTCGACCTTGTCCTTCGGAACCCTTTCATGACGGGTGTGCTTGTTCGATAGACGATGCAGGAGGCCTGCGATGGGCGACCGGCTCTCGAAGATTGTCATTGCCGCACTTTTGGTCGTCCTGGCCGTCTATGTCGCGCAGCCTTATGTCGCCCGGTGGATGTTTTCGGCCTCGACGCCGCGCACGATCGAGCCGCGCGGCAGCTTGTCCGATCTCGAGCGGATGTCGATCGAGATCTTCGAGCGCGCATCTCCGTCGGTCGTGCAGGTGGTAGGGCGCGCCGGGGCGCTCGATGTCCCGCAATTGGAATCCGAGAACGGTCCGGCGCAATCGGGAACGGGCTTCGTCTGGGATGCAGCCGGCCATCTCGTCACCAATGATCACGTGGTGGAAGGGACCGGCAGTCTCGCGGTTCGCTTCGCCTCCGGCCAGGTGTCGCGCGCGCACGTCGTCGGGACCGCGCCCAATTACGATCTGGCGGTTCTTCGCGTGGACAACGCCCGATCGTTACCCCCGCCGATTGCGATCGGCACGTCCGACGATCTCAAGGTCGGGCAATTGGTATTCGCGATCGGCAATCCGTTCGGACTCGATCAATCCCTGACCACCGGCATCATCAGCGCCCTCAAGCGCCGCCTGCCCACCAGCGGGGGCCGCGAAATCACCAACGTGATCCAGACCGACGCGGCCATCAACCCCGGCAATTCCGGCGGTCCGCTCCTTGACTCCGCAGGACGCGTGATCGGCGTCAACACGGCCATTCTTTCGCCATCGGGGACGAGCGCCGGAATCGGCTTCGCCATCCCGATCGACTCCGTCAATCGCGTGGTGCCCGAGCTCATTCGCCGCGGCTCGGTGCCGACGCCCGGGATCGGGATCGTCGCTGCCAGTGAAGCGGCGGCGACGCGGGCAGGCGCGCACGGCGTCGTCATCGTGCGAACCGCCCCAGGCTCCTCCGCCGAGCGAGCCGGCTTGCGCGGCATCGACCCGCGCACCGGAAAACCCGGGGATATCATCGTCGGTGTGAACAGCAAGCCGGTGCGCAGTCTGGCGGACTTGATCCAGGAGCTCGAACGCGTCGGGGTCGGAAAGAAGGTGACAGTGAACGTGCAGCGGGACGGCCGCGAAATCCCAGTCGAAGTCGAGGTGATGGATATCGGGCGGAGAGGATGACCATTTCTGCCAAAAGCCTCGCTCTCTGCGGGAACACTTTCGGATCGACGCTCATCCCGTTTCGGGTTACGACGCGCTGCTAACTGAGCCGCCCTGGGAAATCATCAAACCAAGTCACGCGAAATTGCGAGCGCAGAAAGGAAAACCGTGATCGACCTTTATACCTGGACGACCCCGAATGGCCGCAAAGCTTCCATCCTGATCGAGGAGCTGGGCTTGCCCTACACCGTGCATCCTGTCGACATCAGCAAGGACGAGCAGTTCAAGCCCGAGTACTTGAAGATCAGCCCGAACAATCGCATCCCTGCCATCGTCGACCGCGACACAGGCATGAGCTTGATGGAATCGGCGGCGATCATGATCTACCTCGCGGACAAGACCGGGAAGCTGCTGCCGAAAAGTGGCGAGCCGCGCTATCGCGTGCTCGAGTGGCTGATGTGGCAGATGGGCGGACCCGGCCCCATGTTCGGTCAAGTCCACCACTTCGTGAAGTACAACAAGGGCAAGGCGCTCTATGCCGAGGAGCGATTTCTCAAGGAGGCGCGCCGGCTCTATGGCGTGCTCGACCGCAGGCTCGCCGACCGCGACTTCGTGGCGGATGGTTACTCCATCGCCGACATCGCAATCTGGCCGTGGGTGTCGCGCTACGAATGGCAGACGATCGACCTCAACGAGTATCCGAACGTGAAGCGGTGGTACACGACCATCGCCAAGCGCCCCGCCGTGCAGAAGGGTTACAAAGTACCGAAGGATGTCGGCGAGGTTCCGATACCGGCGTGACGAGCGCGTCGGGTGTCGGCGTCAGGAGGTGGAACGGCATCAGTCGTGTTTCTCACCTCCCTGCTTAGGCAAGCACATGACGATCTCATGACGTTGCTCAAGTTGATTTTGGTCTGCGCTGCGCTCGGCTTTGCTTGTGCGCAGCCGAGCAAGGCACAGGACACCATCGATCGTCCGGTGACGATCTATGTGGCCGGGACTGCCGGCGGCGGCATCGATCTGTACGCGCGATTAGTCAGCCGCCACATCGGCCGCCACATCCCGGGCAATCCGACCGTGACCGTGCAGGTGATGCCAGGTGCCGGCGGCATCCGCGCAGCCAACTATCTCGCCGAACAGGCGCCGCGCGACGGCACGGCGATGACGACATTCGCCGGCGGGCCGATCCTCGAGCCGCTGATCGGCGCTCGCAATCCCGGCTATGACATGAGCAGCTTCACCTGGATCGGTGCCATCACCAAGGATATGGGCCTTTGCATCGCGTGGGGAGCGACGCCGTTCAAGACCATCGACGACGTCAAGCGACAGCAAATGGTGGTCGCGGGAACCGGAGCAGGCTCGGAAACCGACACTTGGCCCGTCGTCCTCAACGACGTGCTCGGCACCAAGTTCAAGCTGGTGACCGGCTACGTCGGCACTCAGGAAACCATCCTGGCGATCGAACGCGGCGAGGCGCATGGGCGCTGCGTGTTCAGCTACTCCGCGCTCAAGATTGCCAAGCCCGACTGGCTGCGCGACAAAAAGATCAATGTGCTCGTTCTGACCGCGCTCGAGAGAAGCCCCGACTTTCCCGGCGTGCCGGCCGTAGTCGATGTCGTCACCAAGCAGGAGGATCGTCAGCTGCTCGAACTCATGGTTGGGGCTTCAGCTATGGCGCGGCCATTTGCGGCCCCGCCTGCTCTGCCGGCCAACAAGGCCGCGCTGCTGCGGCGCGCCTTCGATGCGACCATGCAGGACCCGGAATTCCGCGTCGAGGCGGAGCGGCTCCAGGCGGACCTTGCCCCGACGACGGGCGAGGACGTGCAAAAACTGGTCGTGCGCCTCTATGCGACCCCGCGGTCGGTGGTCGAACGAGCCAAGAAAATATTGGCTCCGTAGGCACCGAGAGAGATGGTAACTCGATCCACACCGTCGCTCTTTCATCAGTCGCCGCCTAAAACATGGGCAAAGCGGCGGTCGGCGCGCCGCGCGGATACCGGTTTGGTTGGCGCATGGCTTGCACCTAGGATTGGGTCGCGCGCGGCTTGGCGCAGGTGGCGCGGCCGCGCGATCGGGGCGAACCCATGATAGTCGCGTTCGACGAGATGAAGGGCAGCGATGGAACTCTGCGCCCCGCCTATAATGAGCTGTTTCGCTGGCTCTCCGGCGTGCCGGCGGATGTGTTGGACTACCGTCGGCGCGAGGCGGAGGTCCTGTTCCGCCGCATCGGCATCACCTTTGCGGTCTACGGCGAGGCAGACGCGCAAGAGCGGCTCATTCCATTCGACGTGGTGCCGCGCATTCTTGCCGCCGCCGAATGGGACATCCTGCGCGCCGGCCTCGAACAGCGCGTCAGAGCCATCAACCACTACATCGGCGACGTCTATACCCGGCGCGAAATACTCAAGGCCGGCGTAGTGCCGGAAGATCTGCTGTTCCAGAATCGGGTGTTTCGGCCGGAAATGAACGGCCAGAAGGTGCCGCACGACATCTACGTTCATATCGCCGGCATCGACATTGTTCGCGTCGACGCCGAGGCTTTTTACGTCCTCGAGGACAACGCGCGCACGCCCTCGGGCGTGTCCTACATGCTCGAGAACCGGGAAATCATGCTGCGGCTATTTCCAGAGTTGTTTGCCCGCCATCGCGTGGCCCCGTTCGAAAATTACCCGGACGAGCTGTTGGCGACCTTGAAGTCGGTGGCACCTGTCACCGCCAGTGGCGACCCCACGGTCGTGCTGCTCACACCGGGCGTCTACAATTCCGCCTACTACGAGCATTCCTTTCTTGCCGACAAGCTGGGCGTCGAGCTGGTCGAAGGCCGCGACCTGTTCGTAAAGGACGATCTGGTCTTCATGCGCACGACACAGGGCCCGAAACGCGTCGACGTGATCTACCGCCGCATCGATGACGATTTTCTCGATCCGCTGGCCTTCCGTCCCGATTCAGTGCTCGGGGTGCCGGGGCTCATGTCGGTCTATCAGGCGGGCAACGTCACGCTGGCAAATGCCGTCGGGACGGGAATTGCCGATGATAAGGCGGTCTACAGCTACATGCCGGCCATCGTGAAGTTCTACCTGGGCGAGGAGCCGATTCTGAAGAACGTCCCGACTTGGCGCTGCCGCGAAACCGAGCACCTCGCCTATGTCCTCGACCACCTCGAGGAACTCGTCATCAAGGAAGTGCACGGCTCGGGCGGCTACGGCATGTTGATCGGCCCGATGGCCGACAAAGCGGCGGTCGCGGCATTCCGCGCCAAGCTCAAATCCAATCCAAAGAATTTCATCGCGCAGCCGACGCTGGCGCTCTCGACCTGCCCGACCTGCGTCGAGGAAGGAGTTGCTCCGCGACACGTCGATCTGCGCCCGTTCGTGCTAACGGGGCGCGATCGCATCCGCATCGTGCCAGGCGGCCTCACGCGCGTGGCGCTGAAGAAAGGCTCGCTCGTGGTCAATTCCAGCCAGGGCGGCGGAACCAAAGATACCTGGGTCTTGGATCGGTGACACGAAACGTTCCATCGACTCGAATGCGCTGTCCGCAGAGCGCTGCGCTGCAGCTGTGGGCTGCACCGCCTCCCGAATAACCCCGATGCTCTCGCGGACCGCCGATAACCTTTACTGGCTGGCCCGTTACGTGGAGCGCGCGGAATATCTCGCCCGTATCCTCGAGGTCACGCAGCGGCTCACCACGCTTCCGCTCGCCTATGTCGGTTCGTCCAACGAATGGGAGTCGGCGGTTGCGACCGCCGGCTGCGCGCACGCATTTACCGCAGCCTATCCCGAAGCCAACGAGGAGACGGTCACGGATTTCCTCTGTTTCTCCATCACCAATCCGTCCTCCATCCGCAACTGCTTCGAGATCGCCCGCACCAACGCCCGCGCGGTGCGCACCGCGCTCCCCCTCGAAATGTGGGATGCCATCAACGGCACCTGGCTCGAGCTCAAACGCTTCGGCACGGGCCCGACCTCGCGCGAGGAATTCATGCGCTTCCTGCGTTGGGTGCAGGAGTCCTCGTTGCGCTTCGATGGCTCAGCCTACCGCACGATGCTGCGCAACGATGCCTATTGGTTCTCCCGCCTCGGCGTCTTCATCGAGCGCGCCGACAACACCGCGCGTATCCTCGACGTGAAATATCATATGCTGCTGCCGGCGCACGAGCGCGTCGGCGGACCGCTCGATTATTTCCAGTGGTCGGCCATCCTGCGTTCCGTGTCGGCGCTGACCGCCTATCATTGGGTGTATCGCGAGAGCGTGAAGCCCTGGCTGATCGCCGACTTGCTGATTTTGCGCGATGAAATGCCGCGTTCGCTCGCGAGCTGCTACGAAAATCTCGTGGTCAACCTGGATCATATCGCGCGCGCCTATGGCCGCCAGGGATCTGCCCAGCGCCAGGCGCGTGCAGTACGGGCGCGACTCGAGAACAGCCGCATGGAGGAAATTTTTCAGCAGGGAATGCACGAATTCATCAGCCAATTCATCGACGACAACAACCGCCTGGGCGGGGCGATCAGCGAACAATATCTGATGTAGGCGGGAAGAGAGAGGACGAATACCGGAGGACGCAGTATGGTTCGTCTTCAGTGGTCTGCCTTGCGTCTCGGTCCATGCGTATTCGGATCTCGCATCTGAGGAGCTACCTGAGATTGCCGGTCGGGGGCCGGCATCGGTATATAGGGCCGCACCGACTGGCCGGAGCGTTGCGAACGTCATGACGTATTGCTGTGGCATCCTGGTGCGCGACGGGCTTGTGATGTTCGCCGACACCCGCACCAACGCCGGCGTCGACAATATTGCGACCTTCCGCAAGCTCCACGTTTTCACCCGGGCGGGCCAGCGCATCATGGCGATCGCCTCGGCGGGCAATCTCTCCGTCAGCCAATCGGTGGTCAGCATCCTGCGGGAGGGCTGGGAAAATACGGAGACCGGCGAGACTGAAACGCTGATGAACGCACCGACCATGTTTCAGGCGGCGCAGCGCGTCGGTCACATCATCCGTCAGCTTTATGACATCGAGGGCAAAGCGCTCGAAGCCACCGACGTGAAGTTCGATGTCTCCTTCCTGCTGGGCGGACAAATCAAGGGCGAGCGGCCGCGCCTGTTCATGCTCTACTCCGCCGGCAACTTCATCGAATGTACCCAGGACACGCCCTACTTGCAGATCGGGGAGCACAAATACGGCAAGCCGGTGCTTGATCGCGCCATCACCTACGACATCGACCTCTACGATGCGCTCAAGGTCGGCTTGGTGTCGGTCGATTCGACCATGCGCTCGAATCTCAGCGTCGGCCTGCCGATCGACTGCCTGATCGCGCGCCGCGACGTCTGCGACGCCGAGCTCAACTTTCGCATCGAGCCGGGGGAGCCGTACTTTCACGACCTGCGCGAACGCTGGTCGGCGGCGCTGCGCGCGGCGCATGCGGGAATTCCCCGTCCGCCCTATAAGAACGTCCGCTGAATAGCCCGACCGCATTGCGTCGATGCATGCGCCATGACGATAATGGCGTGATCTGCGGAGGGTGCCACCATGGCTCAGTTGCAAAAAGTCGCGCTCGTGACCGGCGCCGGGACCGGCATCGGCAAGGCGGTAGCGTTGGCGCTGATGAAGGACGGCTACGCTACGGTATTGGCCGGGCGGCGAAAGGACAAACTCGAAGAGACAGCGAGCGAGGGCCGGTCGACCGGCGCAAAAAGCCTCGTGGTCCCGACCGACGTCGCCGATCCCGTGGCAATCAAGGCGCTGTTCGCCAAGGCCAAGGATACTTTCGGCCGGCTGGACGTGCTTTTCAACAATGCCGGCATCGGTGCTCCCGCGGTGCCGCTCGAGGACTTGCCCTACGAGACGTGGAAGCAGGTTGTCGACACCAACCTTACCGGCATGTTTCTGTGCACGCAGGAAGCGATCAAGATCATGAAGGCGCAGGATCCGCGCGGCGGGCGCATCATCAACAACGGCTCGATCTCCGCGCATGCGCCGCGCCCGCGCTCGGTCGCCTATACCGCGACCAAGCACGCCGTGACCGGGCTCACCAAATCGACATCGCTCGATTGCCGCGCTTACGACATCACCTGCAGCCAGATCGACATCGGCAATG
>CBFGVM010000089.1:0-11891 GCA_965652015.1 uncultured Alphaproteobacteria bacterium | reverse complement strand
CTTTGCAGGACGGCGCCGGTCTTGCCGCTATCGACGAATCACGACCCGGCAACTAGGAATCGCCGCCATGGCAAAAGTCGGGCACCACGCGGGCCGCGAATTTTTTTGCACAATTTCTTGGGTTGGAGGCTCGCCGTACAGGCGTGGCGGGCCTTGCCGAAGGGGGCGAGAAAAAGACTTAATTCAGCTTGGCCCTGAAATCCGCGATCCCTTTGGCCAGAAGGTCGTCGGCGACCTTGTCCTTCACAGTACGGGTAAGGATCTTCTCCGCCGCGGCAACGGCGAGCTCGGCGGCGGCTGAGCGCACATCGGCCAGGGCCTGAGCTTCCGCCTGAGCGATCTTACTTTCCGCCATCTTGGTGCGCCGCGCGACGAATTCTTCGATCTTGGTCTCGGCTTCGGCAGCAAGCCGCTCGGCCTCGGCCGTGGCGCTGGCAACGATCGTTTCTGCCTCGCGCTCGGCTTCCTGCTGTTTGCCCCGATATGTTGCGAGCAGAGCCTCGGCTTCTGCCTTGAGCCGGCTCGCCTCGTCGAGCTCTGCCTTGATGCGCTCCCGGCGGTCGTCGATGCCTTTGACCAAGCGCTTGTGCGCTTGGACATAGCCGAGCACGCCAACAAAGATGACGAAGGCGACGGCGACCCAGAACTCGGCTTCAAACATCGGCTTCCTCAGCGCTTAAGCACATTGCCGACGGCCTGGCTGACCTCTTCGCTCGCGGGCGCGACGCCCGTCAGCCGCTCGACAATGGCGCGGGCAGGCTCAGCGGCGATGCTACGTACATTTTCCATGGCCGCCGATCGCGTCCCGGCGATGACCTTCTCTGCCTCGGCGATACGGGCCTGGAGCTTGGCGTCCAGTTCCTTGCGACGGGCCTCGGCTGCTGCCGCCGCCTTTGCACGGGTCTCGTTGGCGAGCGCCTGCGCGCGTCCGCGTGCCTCCGCCAATGCCTTCTCGTGTGCCGCAATGGCGGCGTCTGACGCATCCTTGAAGCGCTGCGCCTCGGCAAGATCGCCTTCGATACGCTGGCGGCGGGAGTCCAGAATCGAGCCGATGCGCGGCAGCGCAATTCGCGACATCAACAGGTAGAGCGCGATGAAGGCGAGTGCGAGCCAAAACAGCTGGGAAGCGAATGTCGTCGAGTCGAACGGCGGGAACCCGCGACCGTGCTCGCTCTTGGGAATGTGCTCAACCGAGGTAATGGGCTGTGCATCCTTTTGCGCCATCGGAACCCCGAAACTCGCCTCGCAGCGTCGATTGCTTTTGGGATGAATTGTCGGGCGTCAGAGGGCGAAAAGCAGCAGCAGCGCGATCAACAGCGAAAAGATGCCTAGCGCCTCGGTCACGGCAAAGCCGAAAATCAGATTGGCGAACTGGCCCTGGGCGGCAGACGGATTGCGCAGCGCGGCGGCTAGATAATGGCCGAAGATGGTGCCGACACCGACGCCGGCGCCGCCCATCCCGATGCAGGCGATGCCGGCGCCGATCATTTTCGCGGCTTGGGGATCCATGAGAGAGCTCCTTTCCAGAGGTGGTGAGTGGGCATCAATGGCCCGCGTGGATCGCGTCACTGAGGTAAATGCAAGTGAGGATGGCAAATACGTAGGCCTGCAGGAGAGCCACGAGCAGTTCGAGCGCAGTGAGCGCTACCGTGAGGCCGAGCGGAATGATCGCGCCGAGCCAGCCGAGAAAGCCGAGCGCGCCCAGCATGGTCACGAAACCACCGAATACCTTGAGTGTGATGTGGCCGGCCAGCATGTTGGCGAACAGCCGCACGCTGTGAGAGACGGGGCGCGACAGAAACGACAGCACCTCGATGAACGTCACCAAGGGCAGGATGTAGATCGGAATGCCGCTCGGCACCCACAGCTTGAAGAAATGCAAACCGTGCTTCCAGAATCCGTAGATCACGACCGTGAAAAAAACGAGAAGCGCGAACGCGACCGTGATGATGATATGGCTCGTAACGGTGAACGTGTAGGGAATGATGCCGATGACATTGAGAACGAGAATGAACATGAAGAGCGAGAACACCAGCGGGAAGAATTTCATGCCTTCCGGGCCGGCCGTGCTTCGCAGGGTGCTCGCGACGAACTCGTAGGACATTTCCGCGACCGCCTGCAGCCTCCCCGGCACCAGCGCCCGCGAACTGGTGGCGCCGAGCATCAGCCAGACGATCAGGGCAAGCGCGATCAGCATGAACAGGGCTGAATTGGTGAAGGCAATTTCGATCCCCCCGATGCGCGCGATCGGAAGCAGGTTTTTGATGTCGAACTGGTGAATGGGGTCCATGCGGCATCAAGTCTTTGTCACCGCGGCGCGGCGTGGCCGATCCCGACGTGCGGCTGTATTCATCGTTTCGGATCCAAGGGGCTATTCGGAACGACCCCCGCAGCCCGCATCACGTTGAGAACGCCGGCGGCGAAGCCGAGGAGCAGAAACACGATCATTCCCCAGGGCGCGATTCCCAGCAAACGGTCGAGCACCCAACCGAGCGCCGCGCCAACCACAACAGCGGCGACGAGTTCGGTCGAAAGCCGAAAACCTCGGGCCATCGCGGACGGATCGGCGGATGGAGGCTGCTGCGGACTGCTTTGGGAAGAATGATCGGCATGGATGTGGCCGAGTCGCTCGCCCAGACGCTTGAGCCTCGCGGAAAGTGCAGCCTGGTCGGCGGGCGGTTGTTGGCGATCACCTTTCTCGCGTGCGTCGTCGGCCATGCTTGCGACACCCGCGCCGGTTCTAGCAGGATCACGACAATTCCGCCCCCCAAAACCGCGCGGACCATACTGATTGGGTGTATGCGAGTCAAGAATTGCCGCTTGCGATAAATGCTTGAAAGGGAAGGGTAATGAGCACTTTGGCGAGCGAAGCAGCCACGCTCTGACGGCGGCTGAGGCGCGAGTAGCGCAGGTGAGGTCGCAGCACTTTTTGCGCCTGTCCGCGCCCAGCCGATGTGGCGTTTGCATTAGGGTACGCTAGCGCCATTGCACCGTCCCCGAGCGATCGTCTATTTGACCAATATGCAAGGAGAGATCGCATGATGCGCATGCCTCTATTCATCGTTGTTGGACTGGGGCTCGCGGGATCGCCGGCGGCGTGGGCGCAAAACGCCATGCCGGGAAGCGACGATGCTCGCTATACCTTCAACCGCGTCGATGAGGGCTATCTGCGGCTTGATGGCCGCACCGGCCAAGTATCGATCTGCGCGCGGCGCCCGGCGGGATGGGCATGTGAGGCGGTGCCGGATGAGCGTGCCGCACTCGAGGCCGAGATCGTCCGCCTTCAGACCGAGAACGCAGCCGTCAAGAAAGAGCTCATCGCGCGCAATCTGCCGCTGCCTGGTACCGTCAAGCCGCCGCCGGCTGCCAAGCCCGACGAGCCGGGCCTGCAATTGCCCAGTGACGCCGATCTCAACAAGGTCATGAACTTTATCGAGAAGTTCTGGCGCCGCCTGGTCGAAATGATGGGGACGCTGCAGAAAGACCTGCTGAAAAAGGACTCATGATTGTTGCGGCGGCCAGGGCCATGCGGGGCTCGTTCTCTTCTATCGTCACTTTCGCCCCCGAGATCATTGCGACCGCGACGCTTTTGGTCGACAGCAACGGACGGTCTTTCACCGAGGTCACAGACGAAGCGACGCGGTTCCTTGCCGAGAGCGGGGCGAAGGACGGTGCCCTGTTCATGTTCATGCGGCACACGTCGGCTTCTCTGGTCGTCCAGGAAAATGCGGATCCCGATGTGCGAAGCGATCTTGCGAGCGCGCTCGATCGCCTCGCACCCGCCGATATCCGGTGGGTTCACGATGTCGAAGGGCCCGACGACATGCCGGCGCATGTAAAGACGATGCTGACCGGGGTTTCGTTGCACGTGCCAGTGATTGCCGGGACGCTTGCGCTCGGCACGTGGCAAGGCATCTATATTGCCGAGCATCGCGCCCGTCCGCACCGGCGCGAAGTCGTGCTGCAATTCATCGGCAGCAGGCGGTAGGCTACTCGGCTGATCCGCCAACGGCGGAGATAGACCGTCAGCAGTGCCGATGCCGAAATTATGATAAGCTTTGGGCGTCGGCGAGATGTGGGCTCAGAGGTTGAGATGAGGCGGGTGGGCGAATCGGTACGCTTGATCATCGCGGACGACCATCCGCTGTTTCGCGGCGCTTTGCGCGAGGCAGTCTCAGGCCTGTTCGAGGAAGTCGAGATTGCCGAAGCGGGTTCATTCGAGGATTTGACCAAGCTGCTGGAGCGCGGCGCGGAGGTCGATCTCATCCTGCTCGATTTGACCATGCCTGGCGTGCGGGGATTCTCCGGCCTCATGTATCTGCGTGCCCAGTATCCGAGCGTGCCGATCGTGGTGGTCTCGGCCAACGACGATGCTGGGGTTATCCGCCGCTGCATGGATTTCGGCGCGTTGGGCTTCATCCCCAAGACGCTCGGCATCGAGACCATGCGGGACGCCATTACCCGCGTCTTCGAGGGCGGCGTATGGACACCGCCGGACATCGATCTCGGCGCCGGCTCGGATGCGGAGAGCGCTGATCTGTTGACGCGCCTTACCTCTCTGACGCCGCAGCAGGTGCGCGTTTTGATGATGCTGTCGGAGGGCCTCCTCAACAAACAGATCGCATACGAGCTCGGCGTCTCGGAGGCGACGGTCAAGGCCCACGTCTCGGCGATCCTGCAGAAGCTGGGGGTCGAGAGCCGCACGCAGGCGGTGATTGCCGCCTCGAAGATCGAGCTCGGGCAATGGCCGCAGGCGGTCGGAGCGGGGCATTGATTTAACCGCGGTGCGCGATGCCGCGATCGTGCGCCTCTCATTCCGCCGCGGCGAGCCGCTGCATGCGCCATTGCGTCAATAACGCACGCAATGCCGCTGGCTTGAGCGGCTTATTGAGCAGCTGGATGCCGTTGGCGCGAGCATCCTCGCGAACGCGCGGGCTGCGGTCGGCGGTAATCAGGATGGCCGTGAGATCGGCCCCGAAGCGGCGGCGCAGCTCCGTGATCGCTGCAATGCCATTACCCCGATCGAGGTGGTAATCGACCAACAGCCCGTCAGGCGTGATCCTGGCCTCTGCCACGAGCGTGATCGCCGCCTCGAGATCGGCGGCCTTGAGAACTCGGCAGCCCCAGCCCGCGAGCAGCGTTTCCATTCCGTCGAGAATCGCCAGCTCATTATCGATGCACAAAACAGTGATGCCGGAGAGCTGCACGCGATCAACCTCCCCGGCCGCGCGTGGCTGTTGCCGCGGCGGTATCGCGGCCGAAAGCGGGACCTCGACGGAGAACTGCGATCCGCGACCGATCGACGAGTTGACCGTGATCTTGTAATCGAGAACGCGTGCGATCCGCTCCACGATCGAAAGCCCCAGTCCCAAGCCACGCGCCGCCTTGGCCCCCTGCTCGAGCCGGTGAAATTCCTGAAAGATTGCCTGCTTCTTTGACGCCGGAATGCCGAGGCCGGTATCGAAAACGTCGATGCGCAGCCCTCCGTCGTGGCGCCGGCAGCCGACAAGCACGCGTCCATTCGGGGTATATTTGATCGCATTGGACACGAGGTTCTGCAGCAGCCGTCGCAACAAGCGCCGGTCGGACTGGACCGCGAGCGAGCAGGGCGCGAACTTGAGGTTTAGTCCTTTCTCCTGCGCGAGCGGCGTGAACTCCACCTCGAGCTGGCGCAACAGCTCGTCGATGCGAAAGCCGACGATCTCTGGCCGCATTGCGCCCGTATCGAGCCGAGAAATGTCGAGCAGCGTCCCGAATATGTCTTCAACGGCATCGAGCGAGGCATCGATATTGGTGATCAGCTGGGCGTCGCTGCCGCCTCGCTGCCGCTCGACGAGGCTGGTGACGTAGAGGCGCGCGGCATTGAGCGGTTGCAGGATGTCGTGGCTCGCCGCGGCGAGGAAGCGGGTCTTGGAGATATTGGCCTGTTCGGCCTCGCCCTTGGCACGACCGAGTTCCGTATTGAGGCGGGTCAATTCTTCGGTGCGCTCCTGTACCCGCCGCTCGAGCGATTCGTTGGCGCGCTCGAGTTCTTCCGCGGCCTTCACGGTTGGCGTGATGTCCGTAAAGGTGGTGACGATCCCGCCGTCAGGCATTGGATTCGCACGCACTTCCATGACCAGATCGCGGTCGGCAAAACGCTCCAGGAACGGTTCGCTGTTGTTCACGTACCGCGCGAGCCGCTCGCGCACGAGCGCGTCGGCCGTCTCGTTATCGGAGGTGCTCCGCTCGGCGTGGAAGCGCAGGATGTGGTCGAGCGCGGTGCCGACCCGGGTGAGCTGCGGCGGCAATGCGAGGATTTCACCGAATTGGCGATTCCAGCAGACGAGGTGCAGTTCCTTGTCGAACACCGCAATGCCTTGCCGCACATGGTCGAGCGCGGTCTGCAGGATCTCGCGATTGTAATGAATGGCGGCGTTGGCGTCGTCGAGGAGCTTGAGCGCCGCCTTGGTCGATACCGTGCGCTTGCGCAGCAAGAGCGATAGCACGAGACGGGATGATGCCGCACCGATCGCCGACGCGAGCAGATGCTCGGCGTAGCGCAGGAGCTGGAAGTCCGCCTCGCCCTTGGGATCAATGCTGATACCGCGGCTCAGAGCATAGCTGTCGAAGGAACTGCGTGTGCGCTCCTCGCCAAGGTAGCGCGACACGGCCGTCGTCAGCTCTTCGACCGTGACGGAGGAGCGCCACAGCCGGAAGCTCGGCGCCATCGGCGCCAGGTCGGAGGGAACGAACAAGTCGGCCTGCAGTCGTTCGATCGAAGTCGGCGCGCGGCCGAGTGAGAGAACCACATAGGCGAGGACGTTGAGCGAAAGGCTCCAAATCACGCCGTGGGCGAGCGGCGGCAGGTCGAGCCCGATGAGCGCCTGCGGGCGCAGCAGCGCGATCCCCCAAGGCCCGTGCGATAACAGGCTTTCACTCACGATGCCGACGGCCGCCAGACTCGGCAACAACAGCGTGTAGGTCCAGGCCAGGATTCCGACCGTCATTCCCGCCAACGCGCCGCGTGCGGTGCCCCGCCGCCAAATCAGTCCGCCGAAAAAAGCCGGCGCAAGCTGCGCAACCGCCGCAAACGACAACAAGCCGATCGAGGCCAGCTGTGCATCACCCGCCAAGCGGTAGTAGACGTAGGCAAGAAACAGGATGACGAAGATCGCTATTCGGCGGACAGCGAGCAGCAAGCCGCCGACGTTGCCGCGACCGGTGATCAGCGCCTCGCGCCGCTGCAGCACCAGCGGCATCAGAATGTCGTTCGAGACCATGATGGCGAGCGCAACCGATTCCACGATCACCATCGCGGTCGCGGCCGAAAGACCGCCGACGAACGCGGCAATCGTAAACAGGTTGGAATGCGCGGCGAGCGGCAAGGCGAGCACGAACATGTCGCTGTCGACCTGGCCGGGGCTGAAGGTCAGCAGCCCCGCCAATGCGATCGGCACGACGAACAGATTGATCAGAACGAGGTAGAGCGGGAACAACCAGGCGGCGCGCCTGATCTCGGCCTCGCTGTTGTTTTCGACCACGGTGACATGGAATTGACGCGGCAGCAAAACGATGGCGAACAGCGACAACAGTGTCATTGCCAGCAGCGTGCCCGGCACTGGCTCGCGACTGAACACGGCCGCGGTATCGGGCCGCTCCAGCGCTTGGGCAAAAAGCGAGAGCGGACCTTCGAACATCCAGAAAGTAACGAATACGCCGACGCCGACAAAGGCCACGAGCTTGACAATCGACTCGGTGGCGATCGCCAGCATCAGTCCGTCCTGATGCTCAGTGGCGTCGATATGGCGCGTGCCGAACAGCACGGCGAAAATCGCCATGGCGATGGCGACGTAGAGGGCAATATCGCCCAAGACCGGCTGCATCGCTTCGTGCGTCGGTCCGGCCTGCGCGAGGATCGTGGTCAGCGAAGCTGACACCGCCTTGAGCTGAAGGGCGATGTAGGGAATCGTCCCGATGATCGCGATCAGCGCCACGGTTGCAGCGACGGTCTGGGCCTTGCCGTAGCGAGCGGCAATGAAGTCGGCGATCGACGTGATGTTCTGTGCCTTGGCCAGCCGCACAATGCGCATGACGAGCGGCGAGCACAGCCCGATCAAGAGCATCGGGCCGATGTAAATGGTCAAAAAGTCGAACCCGGTGCGCGAGGCGAGCCCGACCGAGCCGAAGAAGGTCCAAGACGTGCAGTAGATCGCCAGCGAGAGCGGATAGATGCACTGCCGCCAGCCGGCTTCACGTCCAAACCGGCGGGTGCGATCGCCGTAGCTCGCGACCACGAACAGAAGGCCGATATAGCCGAGCGCAACGGCGATAACGATCCAGCCTTGCAGCATGATGGCGGTCCGTGGGCGCCAGGCGCGCCGACCGCCATTCTACTGCATGGGGGGCAGAGCGAGAATATGGGCCGCCCGTGAGGGCGGGCCCTCAATCATGTGGCCGGCATATGCCCGCCCGGACGCGAGCACCGGCCGTTGCAAGCGTTGGATCACTCGGCAGCGAGCGCCCGCTCCCTGAGCGGCAACGCGAGCCGCTCCCACACCTCCAGCAGTGCCTCTGCCAGCGCATCAATCAATGCGTCCTCATGATAAGGCGTAGGCGTGATGCGCAGGCGCTCGGTCCCCTTCGGCACGGTCGGATAGTTGATCGGCTGAATGTAGATGCCGTGCTCCGCGAGCAGGAAATCGGTCGCCTGCTTGCATTTCTCGGGATCGCCCACGAACACGGGGACGATGTGCGTGTCGTTCGGCATCACCGGCAGCCCCGCCGCGTGAAGGACTGCCTTGACGCGCGCGGCGCGCTCCTGATGGCGCTCCCGCTCGAAACTCGAGGTCTTGAGGTGGCGAATCGCGGCCGCCGCCGCGGCGCAGATCGGCGGCGGAAGCGCGGTGGTGAAGATGAAGCCCGGCGCGTAGCTGCGCACCGCGTCGCAGAGCGCCGCGCTCGCGGCGATATAGCCGCCGAGACAGCCGAAGGCCTTGGCCAGCGTGCCCTCGATCACATCGATGCGCGCCATCGCCCCTTGGTGCTCCGCCTGTCCGCCGCCGCGCGGCCCGTACATGCCCACCGCGTGCACCTCGTCGGCATAAGTCATGGCGCGGTAGCGCTCGGCGAGGTCGCAGATGCGGTTGATCGGCGCCACATCGCCGTCCATCGAGTATAGCGTCTCGAAAACGATCAGCTTGGGCCGGTCTGGATCGGCCGATCGCAACAGTTCCTCGAGATGCGCCATGTCGTTGTGGCGGAAGATCTGCTTCTCGCATTTCGACTGCCGCACCCCTTCGATCATCGAGTTGTGGTTCAACGCGTCGGAGAGAATGAGGCAGTTCGACATCAGCTTGGCGATGGTCGAGATGCCGGTTTCGTTGGACACGTAACCCGAAGTGAAAACGAGGGCCGCCTCCTTGCGATGGAGATCGGCGAGCTCGCGCTCGAGATCGACCAGCGGATGATTGGTCCCGGCGATGTTGCGCGTGCCGCCGGCGCCTGTGCCCATGCGGGTCGCAGTTTCGACCATCGCCCCGATCACTTTGGGATGCTGGCCCATGCCGAGATAGTCGTTGGAGCACCACACGATCACGTCGCGCGGTCCTTGCGGGGAGTGCCAGATCGCGCGCGGAAAGCGCCCGGCCAGCCGTTCGAGATCGGCAAAGACACGGTAGCGGCGTTCGTCCCTGAGCCGGGCAAGGGCGTCTGCAAAATAGGCGTCGTAATTCATGGATCGTTCGATGCCCCGATAGGCCGGCCTTTTTGGAACCCTCCCAAATTAGAGGCGTTCCAGGGCGCTTGTCGAGATGGTAATTCGCCCGCGGCCCGAATGGATCGGCCAGAAATTGATGCGAATTGCTATAAACTGGGGCGTATTGCCGCCATGACCGGCGGGCCAAGCGGGGCGCCTGGCGAGGTATGGAGTGAGCGAACACACACGCGGGCTGGAGCACGGTCTTACCAATTACGGCGACCGCGACTTCTCGCTCTATTTGCGGCGCTCCTTCGCGCAGTCCATGGGCTACTCGCGAGCGCTGCTGAGCAAACCCGTCGTGGGCGTCGCCTATACGCCCTCGGGCTTCAATAATTGTCACCGTCACTTCCCGGAATTGCTGGATGCGGTGAAGCGCGGAGTGCTCGCGGCCGGCGCGCTGCCGATCGCCTTTCCCACCATCTCGCTCGGCGAGGTGTTTCTCAGCCCGACCAGTCTGAAATACCGCAACCTGATGTCGATCGATACCGAGGAGATGATCCGGGCGCAGCCGATGGATGCGGTCGTGCTCATGGGCGGGTGCGACAAGACCGTCCCGGCGCAGCTCATGGGCGCGGTATCCGCGGGCCGGCCGGCGGTCATGCTGGTGGCAGGCCCGATGATGACCGGCCGTCACCGCGGCGAGCGGCTCGGCGCCTGCACCGATTGCCGCCGCTTTTGGGCGCGCTACCGGGCGGGCGAGGTTGCCGAAGCGGAGATCTCGCAGGTCGAAGGCCAGCTCGCGGTCACCGCCGGCACCTGCGCGGTGATGGGCACCGCCTCCACCATGGCCTGCCTCGCCGAAGCACTTGGCCTTATTTTGCCGGGCACCGCCGCAATCCCGGCGGTGCATGCCGACCGCCTGCGCGCGGCGGAAGCAACTGGCGCCGCGGCCGTGCGGCTGATCGGCTCGGAGCGCACCCCGGATCGCATCGTCAACGCCAAGTCGGTCGAGAATGCCCTGCGTGCTCTTCTCGCGCTCGGCGGCTCGACCAACGCGGTGATCCACCTCACCGCGATCGCCGGCCGCGCCGGGATCAAGGTTTCGCTCGATGACCTCAATCGGCTCTCGGATTCGACCCCGGTGCTGGTCAATCTCAAGCCCGTGGGCAACGGCTATATGGAGGATTTTTTCGCCGCGGGCGGGATGGGCGCGCTTCTGCGCGAGCTCAAGCCGCTGCTTCATCTCGATTGCATGACGGTGACCGGCGAAACGCTCGGCGAGCGGCTTGCGTGCGATGCCGCCGCTTACGTCGACCGTTCGATCATCGCGGAAGGCGAAAAGCCTTTCGAGCCACACGGAGGGCTGGTCGCCTTGTTCGGAAATCTCGCCCACAAAGGCGCCATCCTCAAGCGCTCGGCAGCCGATGCAAAGCTGTTCGAGCACGAGGGCAAGGCGGTGGTCTTCTCTTCGCTCGCCGATCTTGCCGCGCGCATCGACGACCCGGCGCTCGACGTGACCCCGCAGGACGTGCTCGTGCTGCAGAACGCCGGCCCCCACGCCCGCGAATGCATGCCCGAGGCCGGCTATCTGCCGATCCCGAAGAAGCTCGCGCAGCGCGGGGTCAAGGACATGGTCCGCATCTCCGATGCGCGCATGAGCGGGACGGCCTATGGCACCATCGTGCTGCATGTCACGCCGGATGCGGCCTCCGGCGGCCCGCTCGGTCTGGTGCGCAGCGGCGACCGCATCCGCCTCTCGGTCAAGCAGCGCCGCATCGATCTCCTGGTCGAAGATGCCGAATTGAAAGCGCGCTCGGCCGCGCTGAAGCCCGCGCCGATGCAACCCGAGCGGGGCTATGCCAAGCTCTATGCCCAGGAGATTCTGGGTGCGGATGAGGGCTGCGACTTCGCCTTCCTGCGGCCGGCCGCAGCTCTGCCGTGAGCGAACCATCAGCATGACTTTATCTGCCGTCAGAGCGGGAACCCATATTGCAGAGCGTCCCCGCCTTCGCGGGGACGACAACGAGATTTGAGTCAGATTGGGGTGATAACGGAGGGAAAAGCCGATGGCCGTCGAAAGTATCTTCTATTCGGTGTCCGGCCAGAGTTGTCGCGGTGCGCTGGTATGGGACGAAGGCGTCAAGGCAACGCGGCCGCTGTTGCTGATGGCGCCCAATTGGCGCGGCGTCATCAAGCCGGCGATCGAAACCGG
>CBFGVM010000088.1:0-11931 GCA_965652015.1 uncultured Alphaproteobacteria bacterium | reverse complement strand
CACGCCTCCTCGGTCGCGGCGCTGCTCGAGACGATCGGCTCGGCCGCGGTCACCGCCACCTTCAACGAGTGTAAGAACTCCGAAGTGATCGTGGTGATCGGCGCCAATCCGACCGAGAACCATCCGGTGGCTGCCACCTTCTTCAAGCAGGCGGCCAAGCGTGGCGCGCAGCTCATCGTCATGGATCCGCGCGGCCAGGCGCTCAAGCGCCACGCCGCCCACATGCTGCAGTTCAAGCCCGGCACCGACGTCGCGATGCTCAACGGCATTCTCAACACGATCGTCACCGAAGGGCTTTACGACCGGCAATACGTCGAGGCGCAAACCGCAAACTTCAAGGCCTTCGCCGAGCACATCAAGGAGTTCACGCCGGAGGAGATGGCGCCGATCTGCGGCATTCCGGCCGATACGCTGCGCACGGTTGCGCGCACTTATGCGCGGGCGAAGTCGGCGATCGTTTTCTGGGGCATGGGCGTATCGCAGCACGTGCACGGCACCGACAACGCGCGCTGCTTGATTGCGCTCGCCTTGATCTGCGGGCAGGTCGGGCGCCCCGGCACGGGGCTGCATCCGCTGCGCGGGCAGAACAACGTGCAGGGCGCCTCCGACGCCGGGCTCATCCCGATGTTCTTCCCGGACTACCGCTCGGTGGAGAACCCGGAGATCCGCGCCAGCGTGGAAAAGGCCTGGAGCACCAAGCTCGACCCCAAGCGCGGCCTCACCGTGGTCGAAATCATGAAGGCGGTGCATGCGGGCGTAATCAAAGGCATGTACATCCTCGGCGAAAATCCGGCGATGTCGGACCCCGATCTCAACCACGCGCGCGAGGCGCTCGCCGCGCTCGAGCATCTGGTGGTGCAGGACCTCTTCCTCACCGAGACCGCCGCGTACGCCGACGTGATCCTGCCCGCTTCGGCCTGGCCGGAGAAGGATGGCACCGTCACCAACACCAACCGCCAGGTGCAGATGGGGCGCCGCGCACTACCGCTGCCGGGCGAGGCCAAGGTCGATTGGTGGATCACCCAGGAGATCGCACGCCGCATCGGGATGAACTGGAATTATCGGCATCCAAGCGAGATTTACACCGAGATGGCGTCGCTGATGCCCGCACTCGACAACATCTCCTGGGATCGTATCGAGAAGGAGAGCGCCGTCACCTATCCCTCGGATGCGCCCGACAAGCCTGGCCACGACGTGGTGTTCGGCGATCGCTTCCCTACCCAGGACGGCCGCGGCAAGCTCGTGCCGGCCAAGATCGTGCCGCCGGACGAGCGTCCCGACGCCGAATTCCCGTTCGTGCTCTCGACCGGACGGCAGCTCGAGCACTGGCATACCGGCGCCATGACCCGCCGCGCCTCGATGCTCGACGCGCTCGAGCCGGGCGCGGTCGCCAATCTCTCGCGCGGCACCATCGTCAAGCTCGGCATCAAGCCTGGCGACATGGTGCGGGTGACGACCCGACGCGGCACGATCGAGCTTGCCGCGCGGCAGGACGATTCCGTTCCGGACGGCGTGGTGTTCATCCCGTTTGCGTTCGTGGAAGCGGCGGCGAACCTGCTCACCAATCCGGCGCTCGACCCGTTCGGGAAAATCCCCGAATTCAAGTATTGCGCCGCCAAGCTCGAGCCGGTGGCAGAAGCCGAGCGGGTGGCGGCGGAGTGAAATAATAGAAAGTAGGGTGGGCAACGGCGCGCGGCTCGGTCGGGCGTATGGGCAAATTCGCATGCGCGCTGTTGCCCACGCGGCGATGGCACGGCAAGCGATTTTGCCCACGCTACGGCTAGCGCCCTCATATGGCGCGATGCCGCCTGCGCTGCTAGGCTAGAAACATTCAAAGAAAGACCGCCGAGCAAGACGGCGTAGCCTGGGAGGACGAAATGGCTCAACGAAAATCGCTGAACGTGAACGGCAAGTCGGTCCGGATCACGATCGATGATCCCGACATGCCGCTACTTTATGCGCTGCGCGACAATCTCGCGCTGCACGGCCCGCGCTTCGGCTGCGGGCTCGCGCAATGCGGCGCCTGCACGGTGCACGTGGACGGCAAGGCGGTGCGCTCGTGCGTTACGCCGCTCTCCTCGCTCACCGCCCAGCAGAAGGTGGTGACGCTGGAAGGCCTCGGCACGCCGCAGCGGCTGCACCCGGTGCAGCGCGCGTTCATCGAGGAGCAAGCGGTGCAATGCGGCTACTGCATCAATGGCATGGTCATGGAGGCGGCCGCCTTCCTCGCCAAGACCAAGAAGCCGACCGAGGCGCAAGTCAAGGACGCGCTCGCCAACAACCTGTGCCGCTGCGGGACTCATGCCCGCATCGTCAAAGCGGTCATGCGCGCGGCCAGTGCGTGAGGGAGGCGATCATGACGATTCATGCTTCTCGACGCGACGTGCTCAAGGGCGCCGGCGCGCTCGTCGTCAGCTTCTCATTCGCGGGCACCCTTGGAGAAACTCTCGCCCAGGGCGGCAAGCCGCTCGCGCTCACCGAGGTCGATTCGTTCCTGGCGATCGATCCCAGCGGCGCGGTGACGCTCTACACCGGCAAGGTCGATCTCGGCACCGGCGTCGCGACGGCGCTGCCGCAGATCGTCGCCGAGGAACTCGACGTGCCGCTCAACCGGATCAAGCTGATCTCGGGCGACACGGCGCTGACGCCCGACCAGGGCACCACGTGGGGCAGCCTCTCAATCCAGCTCGGAGGCATGCAGCTGCGCAATGCGGCCGCGACCGCCAAGGCCGCGCTGCTCGAGGAGGCGGCGAAACGTCTGGACGCCAAGAAAGAGGATCTCAAGGTCGTCGACGGTGTAGTCAGCGCCGGGAACAAGCGGGTCAGCTACGGCGAGCTGATCGGAGGCAAATCATTCGCGCTCAAGCTCGACCATGCCAAGCCCGCCGCCAGCAAGGATCCCAAGGACTACAAACTGGTCGGCAAGCCGGTACCGCGCGTCGACATCCCGGACAAAGTGACGGGACGCTTCACCTATGTGCATGACTTCCGTGTGCCCGGCATGCTGCACGGGCGCGTCGTGCGTCCGCCCGCGATCGCCGCCACGCTGGAGAATGTCGACGAGACATCGATCAAAGATGTTGCCGGCGTGGTCAAGGTCGTGCGCCAGGGAAATTTCCTCGGCATCGTCGCCGAGAGCGAGTGGGGTGCGATTAAAGCCGCGCAGAAGATCAAGGCATCGTGGTCGAAATCGCAGACTTTGCCGGACGCGGCGAAACTGTGGGATGAAGTGCGCGCCAGCAAGGTTGCCAAGGACGAAGTGACGAGCAACGTCGGTAACACTGCAGAGGCCATGAGCCAAGCGGGTGCCAAGACGCTGAAAGCCACATACGACTTTGCCATCCATACCCATGGCTCGATTGGTCCGTCCTGTGCGGTCGCCGAATTCAAGGACGGCCAGCTGACATCTTGGTCGGCCTCGCAGGCGACGCACAATCTGCGCAAGCAGCTCGCCACCATGTTCGGCATGCCCGTCGAGAACGTGCGCTGCATCTACATCGAAGGGTCCGGCTGCTATGGCCGCAACGGACACGAAGATGCCGCCGCCGATGCGGCGCTGCTGGCGAAAGCAGTCGGGCGGCCGGTGCGGGTGCAATGGTCGCGCGCCGACGAGCACGGTTGGGATCCCAAGGGCCCGCCGACGCTCATCGACCTGCGCGCGGCCGTTGATGGCGCCGGCGCGGTCACCGCCTGGGAATCGGAGTTCTTCATTCCGCAGCAAACCGCCGGCAGCTTCAACGTGCCGCTCGTTGCCGCAACTCTGGCAGGGATGCCGGCCGGCGAAGACATCGCGCCTGGCAACATTTTCCAGAATTCGGCGATCCCCTACAAATTCGCCAACGTCAAGACGGTCTGCCGCCGGCTTGCATCGACGCCGTTCCGCCCCTCCTGGATCCGCACGCCCGGGCGGATGCAGAACACCTACGCCAACGAGTGCTTCATCGACGAGCTCGCCGCAGCGGCGAACGTCGATCCCGTCGAGTTCCGGCTGAAATATCTCGATCCCAACGACAAGCGCGGCATCGAGGTGCTCAACCGCGTCGCGGCATTGGCGAAATGGGACAAACGTCCCTCGCCGCGGCGCGATCAGCGCGGAGATGTGGCCACCGGCCGCGGCGTCACCTACTGCAAATATGAGCTTGTACGCACCTATGTCGCGGCGGTGGCCGAGGTCGAGGTGAAGCGGTCGACCGGGGACATCCGCGTGACGAAATTCTATCTCGCACACGACTGCGGCCAGATCGTCAATCCGGATGGACTCAGGAACCAGCTCGACGGCAACGTGCTCCAGACCGTCAGCCGTACTTTGATAGAGGAGCTCAAATACGACCGATCCGCAGTCACCAGTCTCGACTGGCAGAGCTATCCCATCCTGCGGTTCCCGCAGATCCCGGAGCTCGTCTACGATCTCATCGATCGGCCGAACGAGCGTCCGTGGGGCGCCGGCGAACCGGCTGCTGCGGTCGTGCCCTCGGCGATCTCGAACGCAGTGTTCGACGCAATCGGCGTGCGGCTGCGTTCGGTGCCCTTCACGCCGGACAAGGTAACGGCGGCGATGAAGGGCGCGGCGTGATTGTTATCTAAGGCGCCGAATTAAACCCTCTCCTAGGCGAAGTCGGGTTAACCCGGCTTCGCCTGCTTTACCACATCATGCAAACACCCGAGGTCCTCAAACGCGAAATCAAGGCGTTGGCCTTCGATCAGTACGGCACCATCGTCGATATGCAGAAAGGGCTCACCGAGGCGGTCACGCCCTTTCTCAAGCGCAAGGGCTGGGACGGCAAGCCGCACAGCTTCGTCACTTGGTGGCGCCGCACCCACTTCGAGAACTCGATGATCGACGCGCTGTGCGATCGCGGGCACACGCCCTATCGGCAGATCGGAGAGCGCGCGGTCGCTTACGTGATGGATCGCTGCGGCATCCGGTATACCCCGGACGAAGCGCGGGCGCTCGTGAGCGAGATCGAGAAGCTCAAGCCGTTTCCCGATGTGGTGCCGGCGCTCGAAAAGCTTCGATCCAAGGGATACAAGCTCGCCATTCTCTCGAATGGTGACCGCGACATGCTCGCGGCCGCCGGGCCGCACATCGGCTTTGCATTCGATCGCGTCATCTCGGTCGAGGAGGCCGGCTATTTCAAGCCGCACTGGAAGACCTACGCCAAAGCCGTCGAGATCATCGGGGAGGAGCGGTCCAACATTCTGTTCGTCGCCAACCACGCTTTCGACTGCATCGGCGCAAAATCGTACGGCATGCGGACCGCGTTCATCGACCGGCGCAAGCGGCCGTTCGGCCACACGCCGCATCAGCCCGACATCGTCGTGGCCGATTTTGCCGAACTGGCCGCGGTGCTGGCTTGAATTTGCGCGCCGCTTGCTTTTGCGCCGATCCATGGCCATGGTGCGGACATGACTCTCGTCGCGAATGAACCTGGGCGTCTCGGAGCCGTCCGCCACGATTGGACGCGCGAGGAGGTGCGCGCGCTGTTCGAGCTTTCCTTTCCCGAATTGATCTTTCACGCGCAGCGCATTCATCGCCTGCACTTCGATCCGACCGAAGTGCAGATGTCGACGCTCATCTCGATCAAGACCGGCGGCTGCCCCGAAGACTGCGCCTATTGTCCGCAGAGCGTGCACTACGACACCGGCGTCGAGGCGGAAAAGCTGATGCGCGTCGATGCCGTCCTCGCCGAGGCGCGGGCCGCGAAGAGCGCGGGCGCGAGTCGCTTCTGCATGGGGGCGGCGTGGCGCGAGCCGAAGGATCGCGATCTCGACAAGGTGTGCGAGATGGTTGCGGGCGTGAAAGCGGTCGGGCTCGAGACCTGCGCCACCCTCGGCATGCTCACGCAGCACCAGGCGCGGCGTCTCCAGGCGGCTGGCCTCGATTACTACAACCACAACCTCGACACCTCGCCGGAATATTACGGCGCGATCATCACCACGCGCACCTATCAGGACCGCCTGGACACGCTCGGCCACGTGCGCGACGCCGGCATCCACGTCTGCTGCGGCGGCATCATCGGCATGGGCGAAAGCGCCGAAGATCGCATCGGCATGATCGCAACGCTGGCGAACCTGCCTGCGCATCCGGAAAGCGTGCCGATCAACATGCTGGTGAAGGTCGAGGGCACGCCGCTGGCGCGCGGGGAGGCGATCGACCCGATCGATTTCGTGCGCACCATCGCGGCAGGCCGCATCACCATGCCGAAATCGGTGGTGCGGCTCTCGGCCGGCCGCGAGGACATGAGCGAGGAGACGCAGGCGCTGTGCTTCATCGCCGGCGCCAACTCGATCTTCTATGGGCCGAAGCTGCTGACCACGCCCAACCCCGGGCGCGATCGCGACCTGCGCTTGATGGACAAGCTCGGGCTCGTGCCCATGGGGAGATGAGCGCGCTCGCGCATTTTGCCTTGGTAGCCGTCAATGCACTGCCGCCGCCGCGCGCGGCATCAGCGCGCCGCGATGGCGGATGACCTGCGCCGCCAGCCGGTGCGCGGCGGCGGCAGCGTCGGTCGGTCTCTGGCCGGATAGGCGCGCGGCGATATAGGCGGCGTTGAAGCTGTCGCCGGCCGCCGTCGCGTCGATCGGCACCACCACCTCCGGTACGGGTACGAATTCGTTTTGTCCGCCGCTTGCCACCAGCGCGCTGTTGGGTCCGTTCTTCACCACGATCTCGCCTACACCGAAGGCTTGCAGCCGCTCCACGGTTGCTTCGGGGCTCGGATCGCCCCACAACACGGCTTCGTCGTCATAGGCTGGAAGCGCGATGTCGATGCGCTTGAGCGCCTCCATGAACACCGTGCGTGTTCGCGACAAATCTCCGCGCCAGCCGCGCGGGCGGAAATTTCCGTCGAATGCGATTTTCACGCCTTGCTGCCGCACCATCTCGATGAGCGCGAGAAAGCGGCCGATGCCGGTGTTGGAATAGAGCGAAAGCGTGATGCCGGAAAAATAGACGAGCTTGGCCTTGGTCAGGCCTTCGGCCACGCGGCCCCAGTCCGGCAGCTCGAATAGCTCGCGCGCCGGCGATTCGCCGCGCCAATCGTGGCGGTGACCCGTTCCGGCGGTATCCGTGTCGACCAAGGCGAGGCCGGGCAGGCGGCCGCGTACTCGCAGCACCAGATCGCTGGCAACACCCTCCGCCGCGGCAAGTGCGAGGATCGCGTCCGAGTAGGGATCATCCCCCAACGCCGTCGCAAAGGCGGCATCGATCCCGGCACGGGCGAGATACACCGCCACGTTGAAGGTGTCGCCCGCGCAGCCGATGCCGAAGCGGCCGTCGCCGCCGCGGGCGAACTCGACGATCGCTTCTCCGACCGCGACCGCGCGTGGCCCCTGCTTGCTCATGGCGCGCAAGATAGCGCGCATGAAACGCTGACGGAACGCGCGGTCTCACCACGCGACGAGCCGCCATCGCTGTTCAGTGCTGCCGTCCGTGCATGGCGGACTGGACGGGCACCAATGTTACATTGTAACGTTCGCCCGAACGCCCGAAAGGATTTGCCGACCCCATCATGCCGACAGACGTTCCTCACCCGCATCACCACCATCGTCCCGGCGAAGGGCATCCCCCGGCCGCGATTTCGCCCTCGATCTTGCGCATGTCGGTTGTGCAGCGGCTGGCCATTGCCGCTGTGTTGATTGTGCTGCTGTGGGGCGCCGTGCTCTGGGTGATGAAGGTTTAAGTCGATGACCGCCGCGCTGCGATTCCGCAACCTCACGCTCGGCTACGACCGGCATCCGGCCGTGCATCACCTCGACGGCACGGTCGAGAGCGGTGCGCTGGTTGCCGTCGTCGGTCCGAACGGAGCGGGCAAGTCGACCCTGTTCAAGGGGATTGTCGGCGTGATCAAGCCGCTGGCCGGGGGCATCGAGCGCGGCGATCCCAATCCGCAACATATCGCTTACCTCCCGCAGGCTGCCGAGATCGACCGTACTTTTCCGATCAACGTCTACGACATGGTGGCTATGGGGCTTTGGCGCCGCGCCGGCTCCTTCGGCGGCATCGACCGTAAAGCGCGGGCATCGATCGAGGAGGCGATCGCCGCTGTCGGCCTGTCGGGTTTCGAGAACCGCGCGATTGCGACGCTCTCGGGCGGGCAGATGCAGCGCATGCTGTTTGCGCGTCTGCTGCTGCAGGATGCCCGCGTGATCGTGCTCGATGAGCCCTTCAACGCGGTCGATGCCAAGACTTCCGCCGACCTGTTCGATCTGGTGCGGCGCTGGCACGGTGAGCGACGCACGGTGCTCACGGCCATGCACGACATCGATTTCGTGAAGGCGAACTTTCCGGAGACGCTGCTCTTGGCGCGCGAGCCAGTCGCCTGGGGCCGTACCGCGAGCGTGCTCACACCGGAAAACCTGCTCGCCGCGCGCCGCATGTGTGAGGCCTTCGACCAGCAGGCTGAACCCTGCGCCGCCGAAGAAGTCCCGGCCTTGCGGCCGAGCGGTGAAGTTGCTGGCGCCGGGGTCCGTCACCCGCGACAGTAAGTATTCGATAATCGATCTCGGCGGCCCCGAGACCGGATACGGACGAACGACGGGAGGCGGACGGAGATGTCGACGCTCTACCAAACCTTCATCGGCCCGTTCAGCGAGTTCGAGTTCATGCAGCGGGCGTTGGTGGGCGTGCTGGCGCTGGCGCTCGGCGCTTGTCCCATCGGTGTGTTTCTGATGCTGCGCCGCATGTCGCTCGTCGGCGACGCCATGGCGCATGCCATCCTTCCCGGCGCCGCAGTGGGATTCCTGCTGTCGGGTCTCAACCTCTTCGCCATGACCGCGGGCGGCCTGATCGCCGGCTTCGTGGTCGCCTTGCTGACGGGCTTGGTCGCGCGCACCACCGAGCTCAAGGAGGACGCCGCGCTTGCGACCTTCTATCTGCTCTCGCTCGCGATCGGCGTCACCATCATCTCCCTGCAAGGGACCAATATCGATCTGTTGCACATCTTGTTCGGCAACGTGCTCGCACTCGATGATCAGACGCTGTTGCTGATCGCCACCAACGCCACCGTGACCTTGATCGTGCTGGCATTGATCTACCGGCCGCTGGTGATCGAATGCGTCGATCCCGGCGTCATGCGCGCGGTCAGCCAAGCCGGCGGTCCGGCGCACCTCGCGTTCCTGGTGCTGGTTGTGGTCAATTTGGTCAGCGGATTCCACGCGCTCGGCACCCTGCTGGCAGTGGGCATCATGATGCTGCCGGCTGCGATCGGCCGTTTCTGGGCGCGCGATATCACGCTGATGATTGTGATCGCGACCGCCAGCGGCCTGGTTGCGGGCTACGCCGGCTTGCTGGTGTCGTTCCACTTCGGGGTTGCTTCCGGTCCTGCGGTCATCTTGATCGCCGGGGCGCTCTACTTGGCCTCGCTGTTATTCGGCCACGTCGGTGGCCTGGTGCGGCAGCTCTTCCCCGGCCGCCATCTCGAAGCATGACCGTTGCGCTCGTAGAGGAAGATGCCATGGTGACCCGACGACGTCTGCTTGCGGCGGCGGCTCTCGCCGCGCTGTTTGTCGCCGCTCCCGCGCCTGCGCAGGAGCGGCTGAACGTGGTTGCGAGCTTCTCGATTCTCGGGGATTTGGTGAAAAACGTCGGCGGCGACCGAGTCGCGGTGGAAACTTTGGTCGGTCCCAACAGCAATGCCCACGTCTATGCGCCCTCGCCGAGCGACGCCAAGAAGGCTGCCGATGCCAAGCTCGTCTTCGTGAACGGGCTCGGCTTCGAGGGCTGGCTCGAGCGGTTGGTCAAGGCCTCCGGCACCAAAGCGCCGATCGTGGTCGCCACCAAAGGCATCAAGCCGCGCGAGCGCGCCGGCGACCATGGGCACGATCATAATCATGACCACGGGCGGGCGGACCCGCACGCCTGGCAGTCGGTCGCCAATGCGAAGATCTATGTCGCCAATATTCGCGATGCGTTGATCGCCGCCGATCCTGCCGGCAAGGATACCTACGTCGCCAATGCCGCGGCCTACCTCGCCAAGCTCGATGCGCTCGAGCGGGAGGTGCGCGAGGTGATCGCCAAAATTCCGGCCGATCGCCGTCGCGTCATCACCAGCCACAACGCCTTCGGCTATTTCCAGAATGCTTACGGACTAAGCTTCACCGCGCCGCAGGGAGTGTCCACCGAGGCCGAGGCATCGGCCAAGGAGGTCGCCGCCATCATCACTCAGATCAAGAAGCAGAAGGTCGCGGCGGTGTTTTTGGAAAACGTGACCGATCCGCGCCTGGTGCAACAGATCGCGCGTGAAACCGGAGCCAAGGTCGGCGGTACGCTCTATTCCGACGCGCTCACCGACGAGAAGGGCGACGCCCCCACCTATATCGATCTCATCCGCCACAACCTGCGCCAACTCGCTGCCGCGCTGGTGAGCTGATCGGCGGCAACATCCCGCCCTGCCTGGTCGTGGGCATCCAACACGCTCTAGTTGAGCGATCCATTGATCGGATCAATCGGAAACAATGGATGCGCCTACCAGCGGTTGTCTTGCGATGGGCCGCGCGGCCGTCCATTCGGATTCCCGCTTTTGCCTTTCTGAAAGCGCATGGCTGCGTTCTCTCCTGTATTTTCCTGTTTTTTTGCAAAAACACCCCGCGCGGCCGCGCGTCAAAAAATCCGGCGCGGCATGCTGCCCGGGCTCATGGCGTAGTTTCGGTGAATACGCTCTTCTCGAAGATTCTCGTTACACGAGTCAAGCGGAAAATCGATCTGCCCGCGCCCTCCCAAGGCGCAATGCGGGATGATAGTTCGGTATCCATGCGGGCTGGCAGAGCGCCCACCGGCCGGACAGACGGCGCTTGACCGTTGCTCATGCTTTCTTTGACGGCGCATACCCTTTCGGCGCCTCCTGCATGATTGCCAGCATATGTCCATCTGGATCGGTGAAGAATGCCATCCAGAGATCGTGGTCATCCATCTTCGCGATCAAACGGGGTTTGTGCTCGAAAGAGACGCCACGCTTGCTCAACTCATTGACCGCAAGCGCGATGTCCGCGCAGCGAAAGTAGATGCAGCCTTGCGGCGTGAAACTAGCCTTTGATTTCTCGAGCAGCAGCCGGACTCCAGCACAATCGAAAAATGTCAGATCGCCAAAGCGATACAGCTTCGGCAATCCGAGCACGTCTTTATAGAACGCCTCGGACCGGTCGACGTCCGTCACCGGCAGCGCGATTTGCCCGATATGGCTGAGATTGAGCAGCGCGGCCGCTCTCCGTTGGGGTGATGCCGCCAGGTGGGGGGCACGATAGCATCGCCCGACGGATGCATATATACGAGGGCCAAACGGAGTTGCGCGAATGTCCGATAAGGTCCCCGTCACCGTGCTCACCGGCTATCTCGGCGCTGGCAAGACCACGCTGCTCAACCGCATCCTGTCGGAGCCACACGGGCGAAAGTACGCCGTCATCGTCAACGAGTTCGGCGAGATCGGCATCGATAACGAGCTCATCGTCGGCGCCGACGAAGAAGTGTTCGAGATGAACAACGGCTGCGTCTGCTGCACGGTGCGCGGCGATCTCGTGCGCATCATCGACGGACTGATGCGCAGGAAGGGCAAGTTCGACGCCATCATCGTCGAGACCACGGGCCTCGCCGACCCCGCGCCGGTGGCGCAGACGTTCTTTATGGACGACAATGTCGGCCGCAAAGCCAAGCTCGACGCCGTGGTCACGGTCGCCGACGCCAAGTGGCTTAAAGACCGGCTCAAGGACGCGCCCGAGGCGAAGAACCAGATCGCATTCGCCGACGTCATCCTGCTCAACAAGACCGATCTGGTCGAGCCCGACGAACTCGGCGAGGTGGAGGCGCGCATCCGCGGCATCAACCCTTACGCCAAACTGCACAAGACCGAGCGCTGCAAGCTTCCACTGCCGGAGGTGCTCGAGCGAAACGCTTTCGACCTCGACCGCATCCTGGAGATCGAGCCGGAGTTTCTCGGC
>CBFGVM010000087.1:0-11936 GCA_965652015.1 uncultured Alphaproteobacteria bacterium | reverse complement strand
GTTTCAATTTCGACGGCGCCGAGCCCACGAGCGCGGATTTCGTCCACCTCCTGGTCGAGTGCTCGAAGCTCGCCTACGCCGATCGGGAAAAATTCTACGGCGACCCCGACTTTGTCGAGGTGCCGATGGCGACGCTGCTCTCCGACGCCTACAACGAGGAGCGACGCAAGCTTGTCGGCGAAGAGGCCTCGCTCGAATTGCGGCCCGGATCGGTCGCAGGCTTCGGCGCGGTGGTGAAGCTGCGCCGCGAGGAGGGGCAACGCCGCGCCGTCGGCGGCATGGGCGCCGGCGAGCCGACCGTCGGCCGCATCGGCGAGATGCGCGGCGATACCGTGCATTTCGACATCGTCGACGCGGCCGGCAACATGGTGTCGGCGACGCCGTCCGGCGGCTGGCTGCAATCTTCGCCCGTCATTCCCGAGCTCGGCTTCTGTCTCGGCACGCGCTCGCAGATGTTCTGGCTGGAGGAGGGCCATCCCGCGGCGCTTGCACCGGGCAAGCGACCGCGCACCACGCTCTCGCCGACGCTGGCGCTGCGCGACGGCGAGCCTTATCTCGCTTGGGGTTCGCCCGGCGGCGACCAGCAGGATCAATGGACGACGCAGCTGTTCATGCGCCACGTTCATGCCGGGATGAATCTGCAGGAGGCGATCGACGCGCCCGCGTGGCACTCCGAGCATTTCCCGATCTCGTTCTGGCCGCGCACCGCGCGGCCGGGCGTTTTGGTGGTCGAGGGCCGGCTGCCGCCGGCGACGGTGAAGGAACTGCAGCGCCGCGGTCATATCGTCGAGGTCGACGCCGATTGGTGCGAGGGGCGCCTCACCGCCGCCGCGCGCGAGGGACGGCGCCGCCGCGCCGCCGCCAATCCGCGCGGGATGCAGGGCTACGCCGCCGGGCGGTGAGTGCTCGACCGAGAGTTTCGCGATGGCAGAGTCTAAGCCTGGTGATCTCTTGCTCGTCACCGGGGCAAGCGGGTTTGTCGGCTCGGCGATTGCGAATGCGGCGCGCGCCGCCGGCTATCGGGTACGCGTGCTGGTGCGCGGATCGAGCCCGCGCATCAACATCGCGCCCAGCGACGAGGCGGTCGTCGGCGACATCTGCGATCGCGCCTCGCTCGCCGCGGCGATGGCGGGCGTGCGTCATCTGGTCCATGCCGCGGCCGATTATCGGCTGTGGTCGCGTGACCCGAATGAAATTATCCGCACCAACGTGGAAGGCACCAGGGCGGTGATGGAGGAGGCGCTGCGGGGGCGCGTCGAACGCATCGTCTACACCAGCAGCGTGGCGACGCTCGAGCTGCGCGACGATCGACCCGCCGACGAAACCTCCCCGCTGCCCGCGAGCCGCGCGATCGGCGCCTACAAGAAGAGCAAGGTCATCGCCGAACGCGTGGTCGAGGAGATGGTGGAGCGCCGGCAGCTGCCGGCCGTCATCGTCAATCCTTCGACGCCGATCGGCCCGCGTGACGTCAAGCCCACGCCCACCGGGCGCATCATCGTCGAGGCGGCCCGCGGCCGCATGCCGGGATTCGTGGATACCGGCCTCAATCTCGTGCATGTCGACGACGTCGCCGCGGGGCATTTGGCGGCCCTGCACCGCGGCCGCATCGGCGAGCGCTACATCCTGGGCGGCGAGAACGTGCGGCTCGGCACCATGCTCGCCGACATCGCCGAGATCGTGGGGCGTCGCCCGCCGCGGCTGCGATTTCCCATCGCCGCCCTCTATCCTGTTGCGCTCGGCGCCGAATGGCTCGCGCGTCTGACCGGAAAGCCGCCGTTCGCTACCCGCGACGGTCTGCGCATGGCGCGCCACCATATGTTCTTCAACGACGCGAAAGCGCGGCGTGAGCTTGGCTATACCTCGCGCCCCTATCGGGAAGCGATCGCCGACGCAATCGCCTGGTTCGAGCAAGCCGGGTATCTGCGCTAAGCGAAAGCCGCGAGATCGGTGTCGCCTCTACTGCCCGCTCGCCTTGCGGGGTCGGTTGAGTCGCGGCGACGTCACCTGCTCAATAGGGTCTGAGTTCGATCCTGCAATCTCTTGATCAAGCCGTCAGCACCGCCCGAGGCGATGATCGACGCAAACTCGTCACGTCGCGTTGCGAGATCACTGATGGTCCCGTTGAGGTAGACATCGATCACCCGCCCGCCGCGGACCAAATAGTTTATGTTCACGGTCCGCCCCCCAGGCTGCAGCAGCCTGGTTTTGACGATTTCGCCGCCGCCACGCGACGCCGGACTTGTCTGCGGATCGACGACGAAGCTTTCCCCTGAATAATCGTCTATCTGGCTCGCATAGTCGGCGACGATGAATCGCGCAAAGGCCTCCTGAACTGCCGCCTGTTGTGCCGGCGAAAAGCTCTTCCAGGCGGGGCCGACCGCCAGCCGCGTCATGGTCGGGAAGTCGAAGGCGCCGGTGATGGCAGGCGCAAAGCGCTTGTCGCGCTCACGCACAGTAAGCCGCGCGGCCTGCTGGATCGTGGGCATCAATTCCCGATAGTAGTTTTGGATATATGCGGCGGCAGCACTCGGCGCCTCCGCCTGCAACGGCAGCGATCCGAGCAGGACCATGACCAATGCAACCGCTATGGAGGTGGTCCCAAGGCTCGGGGCAAGTTTGAGATTCCTCATCGCAACGCTTCCACTTGACCACGCAGGCCTGGGATTTGGCCACACTTTTGGCGCAAGCGCGTGATCCCTCGATCCCTCTCGCAGGAGATGGCTTGACAGCTTTTTTCGGCCCCGATTGAGGCCGCGTCAAGGCGGCGAGTGGACACAAGTGGTGGCGTTCATTTGCGGATCATGCTTAAACGCGAGCCTCTCCGCTGCGCTCATCGCCAGATGAACATTTGGGCGCATCTCCTGCTCGGGCTGATCTGGACCGCACTCACAATGCACTTGTGCGAATTGCAAAGACGCTTTCCGCGCTGTGAAGGTTTGCACGTGCTCCCGTGTCTTGCCTACGGCCGCTAGAATGCATGACCGGATCGACGTTCAAGCGCAATCTCGTCTTGCGCCGCCGTCCACGAACAAGAGTGGCGACTCTGCGACGATAGCCGCAATTACACGGCTGGTTCAGTTGTCCAGCCGCTATGCGTGGCTGGTGATCCTCGGCTTTCTGGTGGCAGCGACCGTCTGCGCCAGCTATTTCGCCGGGCACGTCGTCATCAGCACCGACACGAACCAGCTGCTGTCGAACTCGCTGCCGTGGCGCCAACAGGAGCGCGCGATAGATCTTGCCTTCCCGCAACGCGGCGGTCGCATCCTCGTCGTCATCGACGCCGCGACGCCCGAGGCCGCCGTCAATGCCGCCGATGCGCTGGTGAATGAGCTTTCGCCTCGGTCGGACGTGATTCGGCTGATCAGCCGCTTCGATGGCGGCGAATTCTTCGAGCGGAATGGAATCCTCTTCCGCAGTCTGGATGAGGTCCGCCGTGACACCTCTGACCTGATCTCGGCACAGCCTTTCCTCGGAACATTGGCAGCGGATCCGACGCTGCGTGGTGTCTTGCGCGCGCTGTCGCAGTCGCTCGAAGGTGTGCGCCTGGGGAAAGCTAAGCTGGACGATCTGAGTCCGGCGCTCGCTGCGATCGCTGATGCGCTGGAAGCCCTGGCGAACGGGAAGACCGCCGCTTTCTCTTGGCGCACGCTGATCACCGGACGGGCGCCGGAGCCCTCGGAGCTGCGTCACTTGGTGAGCATCCAGCCGGTTCTGTACTTCGGTGATCTGCAGCCCGCCGGCAAAGCAACCGCAGCCATACGCGAGGCGGCGTCCAGGCTTGGGCTCACCCCCGACAAAGGCGTGAAGGTGCGTCTCACCGGATCCGTCGTCCTGTCGGACGAGGAATTTGCCTCCATCGCCGACGGCGCGGCCTTGAACAGCGCGGTGACGTTGCTTCTTGTCGGGTTCGTGCTGTGGCTCGCGCTGAAGAAGGCACGCATCATCTCGGCTGTCTTTGTGAATCTCATGGTTGGGCTGGTTCTCACGGCCGCTGTTGGGCTGTGGATGGTCGGAGCGCTCAACCCGATCTCGCTCGCCTTCGGCGTACTCTTCGTTGGTCTCGGCGTCGATTTCGGTATTCAGTTCAGCGTCCGCTATCGATCGGAGCGGCATGCATCCAATGATCTCGATCAGGCACTCCTGGCGACCAGCCGTGGCATCGCGGGACCGCTTTTGCTCGCCACGGCGTCGATCGCGGCCGCGTTCTACTCGTTTCTGCCGACCGCATATGTAGGAGTTTCCGAGCTCGGGCTGATCGCCGGCACCGGCATCATCATCGCGTTTGCGACCACGGTCACTTTGCTTCCCGCCTTGCTCGCGGTGCTCAAGCCATCCGGGGAGCACAAGCCGATCGGTTATGCCGCGCTCGCGCCCTTAGACCGATTTCTGGAAAAGCAGCGCAACTGGATCGTCGGCCTAACGCTAGCCGCCACGATTCTTGGCTTGCCGCTGCTCGCAGATTTGCGCTTCGACTTCAATCCGCTCAATCTGCGGCCTCAGCACTCCGAATCCGTTTCGACATTGCTCGAGTTGATGAATGACCCTGACACCACCCCGAACACGATTGAAGTGCTCAAAAGCAACCTCGCCGAGGCCTTGCCCGTCGCCGAAAGGTTGCGCCAGCTGCCGGAAGTCGGCCGGGTGATGACGCTGCAAAGCTTCGTTCCCGAGGATCAGGACGCCAAGCTGGCTCTCATCGATGACGCAAGCTTTTTCTTCCAGAATACCCTCGACCCGGACAAGATTGATCCCGAACCGACGCCGCCCGAGACCAGGGCAGCGATCGAAAAGTTGGTCCCCGAGCTGTCTGACGCCGCGCGTGAGCTCGACAGCCCATCCGCCGTGCAGGCACGCCGTCTCGCAAGTCTGCTCGCCGCATGGTCGAAAGCGCCGCCGGCCGCCCTCGACCAAGCGCAGGACGTTCTGATCGCTCCGTTGCAAACGACGCTGCGCCAGGTGAAACATCTTTTGGCCGCCGAACCGGTCAGCATCGACACGCTTCCGCCCGCGCTGAAGCAGCTCTGGCTAGCCCCGGACGGCCGCGCCCTGATGGAGGTGTCGCCGAAGGGAGACGCCAACGACAATGCAATCTTGAGCGGCTTCGTGACGGCGGTTCGCAGTGTGGAACCGGACGCTGCCGGAACACCGGTTTTCATGATTGAGGCCGCTACCACGATGGTTACGGCATTCGTCCAAGCCGGCACCTTGTCGGTGGTGGCGATCGCGCTGATCCTGTTCATCGCGCTGCGTCGCCCGATCGATGTTGCGTTGACTCTGGTGCCGCTGCTCGTTGCGATCGTCGTCACGTTGGAGATCTGCGTCCTGATCGGCCTGAAGTTGAACTTCGCCAACATCATCGCACTACCGCTTCTTCTCGGCGTCGGCGTTGCCTTCAAGATCTACTACATCATTGCGTGGCGCTCGGGCGGTACGAACTTGCTGCAATCGAGCCTGACGCGGGCCATCTTCTTCAGCGCCTGTACGACGGGCATTGCATTTGGGAGCCTGTGGCTCTCCCACCACCCCGGCACATCGAGCATGGGCAAGCTGATGGCCCTGTCGCTCCTGACGACGCTGGCGGCCGCCGTCATCTTCCAGCCGGCTCTCATGGCGACCCAGGCGCAGACGCGGGCCATACCGCGACAGCCATAATTAACCCTGAATCGAAAATCGGGCCCGAGGCAAAAAACGCAGTAACTTCCGGGGCGTATCGCTATGCGCGCCCCCGCGAGCCAGCGGGCCGTACCTCAATTGCCACAATTAATCCTTATCGAAAATCGGGCCCGGTGCAAAAAAGTCACAGTAACTTCCAGGGCGACTTGGTATGCTCGCCCGAGCGCGCCAGCAGTTCCCGCGCTCGCCTGTAATTGCGAGATCCTCACGCCCTGGTATTGGGACGATACGGTATGCGTTACGCTCGAGGATGGGTGAACTGGGCGCTCGCATCGGCATTGCTGCTACTCTTGCAGGCATGCGCGGGGGTACCCAGAGACGCATCGCTACCGATCAACGATCCCAACGAACAACTCAATCGTCGCGTGATGGCGGCAAGCCAGGCGATGTTGCGGCCGGCGTCGAAAGTCGTGAACGCCATACCGGACCCGGTTCAGGATCGTGTGCGTGATTTCAGTTCGAATTTGAAGGAGCCGCGCATCTTCGTGAACAACGTCTTGCAAGGTCGATTCAAAGCGGCCCACACGACGGCTGGCCGCTTTCTAGGAAATTCGGTCTTCGGCTTGGCTGGGCTGTTCGATGTTGCAAGCCGCGCGGGCGTGCAGCAGGAGAGCGGCGATTTCGGCCAGACGCTGTTTGTGTGGGGCGTCGCCGAGGGCCCGTACGTGGTGCATCTGGCTCCCTCGACGCTGCGCGATGCGGTCGGATCGGCCGTGGATATGGTCGCGGACCCAGTCGGCTGGGTGACCGGATCGCAAATCGCCCTCTCCGTCGGCACCTCAGTATTGGACGCAACGGCAAATTTGGGCCAGTTAAAGCAAGCCGAAGATGCGTCCATCGATTTCTATAGCTTCGTCCGCTCCAGCTACTACCAGACCCGGCGCGCGGAACTGCGCGCAGCCATTGGCCTGCCGAGCGTAATAGACTCACCGGCCCTCGATGACCCTGATGACCCCGAGCCCGGCTCGGGCGCAAACGCGCAATCGCTACCAGCGAGCGCCGCGGCCAGGTGACGGTGTCGATCGATTAGCGTCGATCAATGCGCCGGCTCGTGGCGCTGGCGCAGGAACCGGAAAAATTCGAGACCCTCGCGCAGCCGCCGCCGCAGGATCTGGGGGCTCCTGACCATTTGGCCGGCGATTGAAGCGATCTTCGGCGCGCGGAAATAGAAGCGTTTGTAGAAATCGTCCACGGATTGGAAGATCTCGGTGTGACTGAGATGCGGGTAACTCAACGACGCGGCCTGCATGCCGCGTTCGGTCACCAACTGCGCATTCTCATCGACGAGCCAACCGTTCTCCAGCGCCTGCTTGTAGAGGAACGTGCCGGGATACGGCGCCGCAAGCGAGATCTGGATCGTGTGCGGGTTGACTTCGATGGCGAAGCGGATGGTTTCCTCGATCGTCTCCTTGGTCTCGCCCGGTAGACCGAGAATAAAGGTGCCGTGCGTGACGATGCCAAGCTCGCGGCAGTCCTTGGCGAAGCGCTTGGCGACGTCGATGCGCATGCCTTTCTTGACGTTGTGCAGAATCTTCTGGTTGCCTGATTCATAGCCGACGAGCAGTAGCCGCAGCCCGTTGTCCTTGAGCACCTTCAACGTCGATCGCGGCACGTTGGCCTTGGCGTTGCAGGACCACACCATGCCAAGCTTGCCGATCTCGCGCGCCAACGCCTCGACGCGCGGCAGGTTGTCGGTCAGCGTGTCGTCGTCGAAAAAGAATTCCTTCACTTGCGGAAACGCCTTCCGCGCCCAGGCGAGCTCCTCGATCACGTGGCCGACGCTGCGCGTGCGATAGCGATGGCCGCCGATCGTCTGCGGCCACAGGCAGAAGGTGCAGCGCGATTTGCATCCGCGCCCCGTGTAGAACGAAATGTAGGGGTGCAGCAGATAGCCGCTGAAATAATTCTCGATGACGAGATCGCGCTTGTAGATCGGGGTGACGAACGGCAGCTCGTCCATGGTCTCCAGCACCGCGCGGTCTTCGTTGTGCACGATGGCGCCGTCGCCGTTGCGCCAGGAGAGCCCGGCGATGCGGTCGAAGTCGCGCCCCTCCGCCACCTCCTTGATGGTGAAATCGAACTCGTTGCGGGCGACAAAATCGATCGCCGGCGACGCTTTCAGGCTCGCTTCCGGCTCGACGGCGACCTTGGCCCCGATCATGCCGATCTTCAGGCTCGGCTTGAGCGCCTTGAGCGCCTCGGCGGTTCGCACATCCGACGAGAACGACGGGGTCGAGGTGTGCATCACGACGAGGTCGCGGCTCGTGGCCTCGGGCGCGATGTCCTGGAATTTGAGCCGGTGCGGCGGCGCATCGATGAGCTTGGAGCCCTCGACGAGCGCGGCGGGCTGCGCGAGCCAGGTCGGATACCAGAAGGACTGGATCTCGCGGCGCCCCTGGTAGCGTGCGCCCGCGCCACCGTCGAAGCCCTCGTACGATGGGCCTTGCAGAAACAGCGTACGCATCATGATTGTGTCCCCCGATCACCCGTCCACGCTCCGGCAACCATGCGGAGGCGGCGGCCCTTCCAGCTCACTTCCCAGTTCAGGAAGCTTATAACGAAGACCGCAAACGACAATAGGTCGCAGGCGGGTAGAAGCCCATAGGTTTGCGGCGGAAGTGCGTAGGCGTGCGCGACCTCGCGCAGAAGCGCCATCCGGCACGCGATTGCCGCCATGCCGATGAGGACTGCCGGGAGCGCGGCGGGCGAGCCGGCGCCAAGCAGAGCTGCGATCAGCGCCCACGGCAGGGCATGGCTCACCAGCGAACCCGCATAGCCGGAAGGATCGATGCTCCTGACGGTGCGCGCCCATCGCAGCTGGTGCCGCCACAAATCGCGCAGCGACGTTTCCGTGCAGATGTGCGCGATGGCGAAGGTCGGTATCGCGATTGTATAGCCGCGCCTGCGCAGTGCCGCTCCGATCGCGTAGTCGTCGGCGAGGCAATCGGCAAAAGGCTTGAAGCCGCCGATTTCGCACAACGCCTCGCGCCTGAGCGCGATCGTGGAGCCGAAGCACGGACGTGCTCGGCCGAACGCAAGCCCGACCACGACGCTCGGCAGGAAGTGCGCGTTGATGAGCAGCGCGCCGAGGCTTGCCCACGTGCCGGTGATGGCAACGCCGTAGTAGAGGCAGGTGACGGCGCCGATACCAGCTCGTTCCAGCGCGGCGATGACGCGGGCAAGATAATCGGGCTCGACCCGCATGTCGCTGTCGGCGAGCACGATGATCTCGTGTCGGATGCGCGGCGCCATGTTGACGAGGTTGGAGACCTTGCGATTGACCCCATGTGCGCTGGTGTCGATCACGAGATCGACATCACCACCAGGCTGCAGCTTGCGCAGACGCTCGACGACCGCGATTGCATCGTCGCCGGGATCCTGCACTCCGAAGACGATCTGAATATCGCCGCGATAATCTTGGCTGCAGAAGGAGCGCAGATTATCGAACAGGCCCGGTTCGTCGCCATGCAACGGCTTGATAATAGTGACTGCCGGCGCGCCAACAGGAGTTGGTGAAGCGCGATCGCGTGCGAAGCGGCGAACCAGGACCGCGGCCGCAATGAGATATGCGCAGCCGACGACCGCGACCGCCGACGCCGCGACCGACGACCAGAACAAGATCATGTCTTGGCTCAGAGGTTGTGCGAGCGAGGGTTGACGGGCTCGCGCACGGGCTGTGCGCGATAGGCCGGCACCAGGCGTCCCCATTCCAGCCGCTGCCAGCCCACAAGGCCCGGCACGCCAACGGCGAGATCGGCGGCCCGCTTCACGAGCGAGAGCGCAATCGCCTGTTCCGGCGGAATCCCGAATGCCGCGCAGATCAGCACCAGCGCGCCCTCCTGCGCTCCAAGTGCCCCCGGAACGGCGAAAGCCGCGCCGCGAACCGCGTGCATCAGACTCTCGATCACGATCGCCTCGCCGACGCTCACCGGGTGCCCCATGAAGGCGAACACGATCCACACTTCGGCCGCGCCGACAATCCAGCCGGCCAAATGCACGACGCTGCTGGCGATGAGGCTGGATCGCGCCGCGTAGATCATGGACAGGTTGCGATAAACGGCGTCGATGGTACCGAGCACGCGCCATTCCCGGTCGCCCGCCAGACGACTCACGATCCATTGAAGAATGCGCTGCCCGCCACTGCGTTGCGCGAAATAAAAGCCCGCGAGCATGACGGCCGCCACGGCCAGCCCGACCGCGGCCGTTTGCGCCAATGCGTGGTCTGCTTCCAGAGCGACCAGCGTAAGCAGGCCGATGACCGCGAACAGAAACTGCGCCGCAGCTTGGATGAGAACGTCGACGATAACGCTAGCCGCTGCGAGCGCGCCAACGACCGCGTAACCGGTCAGCAGTCTCGCGCCGATGACCTCGCCGCCGACTTGCGCCACCGGCAACAAGCCGTTGATCGCCTCCCGAATGAACCTCAAGCCTTGGCATAGGCCGAACGGGGGACGCACTTTCGCAGGGAAAAGCAGCCACCAGCCCGCTCCCGCCACGAAAACCGTGACGGCGCGCACGATCACCACCAGCAGAATTCCCCAGCCCACGCTGGCAATCGCCTGGCCGACCGCGCCCAGGCCGGACCACACCGTGAGCGCCACGAGTGCGGCGATCCCAGCCAGCCACGCGGCTACACCGGCCTGCTTGACCATGCCCCCTCCGAGCCCAGTCCTCGACGCAACCTGCTCTCGGCTCCCCGAACTGAAGGGCCGGGAGTGCCCCAACGTCCGGCCCCGTTGGTCTTAACTGCAGTCGCCGGTTTCCAAGGCGTTTTAATGTCGAAAGCGTGCGTGCTCCAAGCCCGATCGTCGTTAACATGGCGGAGCCCTTTCGCACAACGCGACGCCGGCAGATTGCTTGCAACCGCTCTGCGCTGGCCGTGTGACCCGCTTCCAACACGGCCCGAAACCAGCAGAATTCGCAGCTTGCCGGCGGCTGGGGCCCGCTCCCCGGGCAAACAATGCGGATATGGCACAATGCCGCGCCGGCACGGAGGACCCCCATGAATGGAGCCGCGGTCATCGCCGAAATTCTCAGGCGCGAGGGCACGGAGTTCCTCTCCTGCTACCCGCGCAATCCGCTGATCGAGGCCTGCGCGGCGCTCGACATCCGTCCGATCCTGTGCCGGCAAGAGCGCGTCGGCGTTGGCTTGGCGGACGGCTATACGCGCATCAAGCGCGGCAAGCGCAACGGCGTGTTCGCCGCGCAGGCCGGTCCCGGCATCGAGAACGCGTTTCCCGGTATTGCTCAGGCATTTTCCGAGAACGTCCCGCTGCTCATCATCCCCGCGGGGTTGCCGTTGGCGCGGCAATACGTGCGGCCGGTGTTCCGCGCCGCCGACGTTTATCGTCCCGTCACCAAATGGTCCGCGCTGGCGCATTCGGTCCAGGAGCTGCCCGACCTGATGCGCCGCGCCTATCACGCCATGCGCAGCGGCAAGGGCGGGCCGGTGCTCGTCGAGATCCCGGCCGAAGTGTGGGACGCCGAGTATGCGGGCGAGCTCGATTACGCGCCCGTTCCGGTCCAGCGCGCAGCCCCCGATCCCGAGGCGGTGAAGACCGCGGTGCGCATGCTGCTGGCGGCGAAGCATCCGCTGCTGTTGGCCGGACAGGGCGTGCTCTATGCCGAAGCGAGCGATCGGCTCGCAGCCTTGGCCGAGCTCATCCCGGCGCCGGTCATCACCACCAACCCGGGCAAGAGCGCCATTCCCGAAAGCCATCCGCTCGCGCTCGGCGCCTCGACGCGCTCGCGGCCGAAAATGGTCACCGCGTTCATGGCGAAAGCCGATCTCGTGCTCGCCATCGGCTCGAGCCTGACCCGCACCCCGTTCGGTCCCGGCGTACCGCCGGGCAAGACCATTATCCACTCGACCAACGACGCCGCGGACATCAACAAGGAGTACCGCGTCGACCATGCCGTCATCGGCGATGCCGCGCTGGTGCTCGATGCGGTGATGGCTGAAATCGGTCGGCAAAAGGGCGTCGGCGGCGCCAATGCGCTCGCTTCGCTCAAGGAAGAGGTCGCCGCGGCCAAAAAGGAATGGCTCGCGGAGTGGGCCAAGCATCTCGATTCCGAGGAGATGCCCATCAACCAGTACCGCGTGATCCGCGATCTCATGCGCAGCGTGGATCGCGACAGCGTCATCATCACCCACGACTCCGGCGGTCCGCGCGAGCAGCTGCTGCCGTTCTGGGAGACGACGGCGCCGGGCTCCTATATGGGCTGGGGCAAGTCGACCCAGCTCGGCTACGGGCTCGGCATCA
>CBFGVM010000086.1:0-11972 GCA_965652015.1 uncultured Alphaproteobacteria bacterium | reverse complement strand
CATTCATCTCCCAGATGTAGACCTGCCCGCTGTCGTGGCGCCATAAAATGTCGCTGTTACTATCGCCGTCGAAGTCGCCGAGGCCCAGGATATGCCAATCGTTGGGGACTGGAGCATGCGCGACGCCGCCTTCGGCTTTGATCGTCAGGCCATCCATCTCCCAGAAGTAGACCTGGCCGCTGTCGTGGCGCCAAAGGAGGTCGCTCTTCCCATCACCGTCGAAGTCGCCGACGCCTTGGATGTGCCAATCGTTGGGGACCGGGGCGTGCGCCACGCCGCCTTCGGCTTTGATCTGCAAACCATTCATCTCCCAGAAATAGACCTGCCCACTGTCGTGGCGCCAGAGAACGTCGTTGTTGCCGTCGCCGTCGAAGTCGCCGGCGCCCTGAATGTGCCAGTCAGCGGGAACCGGAGCGTGCGCCACACCGCCTTCGGCTTTGATCCCGAGGCCATTCATCTCCCAGAAATAGACTTGCCCACTGTCGTGGCGCCAGAGCACGCCGCTCTTGCCGTCGTCGTCGAAGTCGCAAAACGGCGAGGGAAAATTCACCGTTGGGCTGGTGCGCGGGTCGAAAATAGTCGCCCAGGTATCGAAGTCGTCGTCCATTCCATCGCTTTTGAAGCCGACGACGAAGCGGCCGTCGCCGAGCGTCGCGGCGACCGGGCCGACGTCGCCAAAGTCGTCGATCGAGAACAATGAAGTCGTGAGGCCGCCGGCGGTGAACTCCACGCCGACCTTCGTGCCGGCGGCGTCGAAGCGCTGCCCGCGGGCGAGGCTGAGATCGAAGTCGTCCCAGACGACGACGAAGCCGCCGTCATTGAGCGCGGTAACATCGGGATTTAGCTGGTCACCGGCGATCGAGGTATTGACGGTGAAGGCCGGCGCGAGAGCCGCCCCGGCATTGTTGTAGATGCGGGCGCGGACGCCGTCCTCATTTCCATCCCCGTTCACCTCCCTCCAGACGACGACGAAGCCGCCGCCGGTCAGCGCCGCCACATGCACATCGGACTGGTAGTTAGGGCCGGAGTCGATGGTGAACGTCCCCAGCGATGTTCCGGACGAATTGCGGATCTGAAATAGCGGGTCGAAATCGGCGAGGGTGGCGTCGTCGGCATCCTGGAATGCGATGACGTAGTTTCCGTTGCTCAGCACGTCGACATCCGTGCCGAGCGCCGCGTCGGCGGAATTGAAGATGGAGAACTCTGCGCCGCTCACATCGCTGGCGCTGAGGATGCGGCCGACCACGTCGAAGGTTCCGTCCGCAGCCACCGCCCGGTTGTAGACGACGAGAAAGCTGCCGTCGGATCGAACCGCCACGGTCGGCAAAAAAAGACCGTCAGCGCCGCTGTCCAGCTGGATAGTGTCGGTTGGGAAGGCGACCGGCGCGCCGTTGACGTCGCGGATCTGGAGGCGGAGCGAGGTTCCGGCGGCGTTGGTAGACTCATAGACCATGACGAAGCCGCCGCCCGGCCGCGTGTCGATCGCCGCATGGTTCTCGTTATCGTTGACGAACGTGAGATTGACCTGGAACTCGTCGCCGATGCGGTTGCCCCTCACGTCGAAAATCTGGCCGACCAGGTCCGAACCCGGCGAGGTTGCGATTGGTCCGCCCGCGGCCTCGGTCCACACCATGACGTAGCGGTCGGAGCCGATGTCGACGATGTGAGGATCAGACTGGGCGCCCGCGTCGGTGAAGTTCGCCTGCTGCGCCGCGCGCCATACTTTCGGGGTCGTGGTCATGACGGCATCCGCCTCGATTCATCGCCAGGCGAAAGCGCCTGCGGCATTCGTGGCTGCACCTTCACCAGTTTGTGTAAGAGGTGCGGTAAAAGGTTCACCCCCTTCCAGGTGGGTGGAACTTTCCCGCGACCGCAGGCCAATTGTGCGCTGCGGCAGGCGCCGGAACGAACGCGCTAAGCTGATACGTTAAGTGCAAGCCTGACCGTGACTGCGCCGATCGCCAATGGCAGGCTTGCTGATCGGTTTGCGTCGGACCGGCATCGACCGCTGGTCCTGAGTGTGAACGATGGACAACGCCCACCGACTAGGCGGAATCTATCGCCCCGACGCCGGCAGTTGCGGAGCAAGCACATTGGGCGGTGCCGCCAGTGCGGGCAACGGCTCGCTGCGCACGGGGGCGGTCGGCGGTGGCAGGCCGAGCACCTCGCGCGCGGCCGGCAGCGTCGCATCCGCCATGGCGGCATGGCCTTCCGCCGTCGGGTGAACCGCCCCGCCATAGACCGCCGCGAATATCCCCCAGATCGCATCATGCAGATCGCTCGGCTGCAGCACGGCGGGCAGTCCCTCGGGATAGGTCATCGCGGTGAAGTAGCTGTCGTTGGCTGTGCGGATCCATCGCGCGCGCGACGCGTAGGGGCGAAACTCGTCCGCCGAATAGCGACAAGCCATCGGCTCCGTCGCGCCCTTCCTCAGGCTGGTCTCGAAGGTCTCACCCTTGCCTGAGAAACATTCCCGATCGAAGACGGGATCGTCTTCGGCACGCGCGCACGCGCCATGCGACGCGAAGGCCGGCTGGTGCGCATCCACGAAGGTCATGCGTTCGGTCGACGGATTTCGACAGTTCCTGCCGTCTTCGCAGCGCGCAAGCGACTTGATTCCCGGCAAGAATTTTTGCGAGACGAAGTTCGCGGCCTGACGCAGCCGCTCGCCATCCACAGCGAAAGCGGGATGCACGTCGAAGCCGTCGCGTCCGCCGGGGCAGGGCGTGTCGGGGCCGGCGAGCGCCGGGTTACCATAGGTGACGTACACGACGCGCGAGAGGTTTCCGCCGACGAGCGGTTTGAGCGCCGCGCGCGCCTTAGCGAAATTTCCCGGCAACTCGCGCTCGAGGACATTTTGCGCCTCTTCGACCGAGGCAATGATGCCGCCGCGGCTGAGCAGGCTGCGTTCCGTTCCCGGCTCGATCATGACGTTGGCGACGAGCCCGGAGAAATGCACGTCGTTTGCTCCGATCGTGAGCAGCACCAGATCGAGATTGCGGTCGGCCTGATGGCGCCGTGCCGCTGCCAGGAGCTCCGTCAATTCGGGGACCTGGGCGCGCACCGTGCCCGAACAGGCCGCGCCGGTGCCAGGACTCGGGCACTCGCGCGCGCGTTGGTTGTTGAGAAATCCGGCGTTGATCGTGGCGCCCGTGCAGCCGAGCGGAATGAACGTGACGGCGACCTGCGGATTCTCCACCGCCAGCATCAGCGCCGTGCGCATTTGGTAGCTGTAGAGCGAGCGGTGGCAGGGACCGCTGAGCCAGCGCGCGCTGCGCTGAGCCCAGTCACCGGCCCGGCCGTCCTCGTTGGCCATGACGGTACAGGATTTGTTGCCGCTGAATCCTGCCCGCCCCGGCCGGTAATACTCGCCGCCGCCGAAACGTTTGAAGCAAAAGCCCTGATCCGACAGCTGCACCGGCCGGTCGGGATTGCCCTCGCCGGCGGCGATCGAGTCTCCCATGCCGGCGATGAGCAGATCGCGCACCACGATCTCGCTGACCAGCCGCTGCGCGGTGCCGTCCGGCAGAGCGATGTCGACGCTGGCAATGGTCGGCCGACTGCTGACGAGGCGCGCCCTCACTTCCTCGTCACACGCGGCATTGACTTGTCGCGGCTTACCATCGCCGTCGTCGAAGCTCCACACGCAGCCTTCATTGGCGGGCAAGGTTCCCGCAAGCGTGATGGCCACGCGGTGATCGCGCGGCGCGAGATAGATCTCGCGCTCGCCGTCGCGGTTGCAGAATTCGAGCAGCCGGCCTGCATGATCGACGCACAGCCGTTCGAGCATATCGCGCGCCCAGCCGCGGCCGTCGCTCTCTTTTGCCAGCCGCCGCTCGGCCGCCAACACGCCATCGCTGCGCGCTGCTTCGACGTGGCGCTGGAAGTCGGCCTCGTTGCGGAACAGCCGAAACCGGTTCTTGACTTCCCACTCGATGCGCGGCGCACCGCCCGCTCGCGGCTCGGCGCCGAGCGCCTGGCCGCAACAGGAAAACGCGAGCAGAAAGACAAGTAAAAAGCCTGGGAGCATAGCGTCTGCCGCAATCAACCGCGGCCCCTGATTAGCAACGCGGATGCGGCGGAAATGTGAGGTTGGAGAGGTCGCGGCAGTCGCTGCTAACCCCGTATCATTTCAGTGGTTTTGAACCTCCCGCCCGGTCGAGATGCCGGCCCGGGCTGCGGCCAACTCGCTCGCGCGATCCGTCCGGGCGCGTTCGTCGAAGCCGCATGCATATCCGAGGGTGGGGCCACGCCCACCATCGCAACGCCGAACTTTCTCGACCACGCAAATTTTCATGAGTACAATTTTGCCAACATAAGCGAACAATCCCGGGAGGATGGCAATGCATCGAATACATCTGAGACTTGGCTGCGCCCTTGCGCTCGTCATCGGCGTCTCGTCCGCGCACGCGCAAGGCACGGTCAAGATCGGGATGATCAACGTTCTCTCCGGCCAGTTCGCCGATGCCGGCATCCAGCTCGACAATGGCGTGAAGACCTACATGAAGCAGCATGGCGACACCGTCGCCGGCAAAAAGATCGAGATCATCCGCCGTGACGTCGGCGGCCCCGCGCCGGACGTGGCCAAGCGCTTCGCGCAGGAACTGGTCGTGCGCGACGGCGTCGACATGCTGGCGGGATTCCTGCTCACCCCGAACGCGCTCGCCGCCGCCGACGTCTCGGCGCAGGCAAAGAAGTTCATGGTGGTCATGAACGCCGCCACGTCGATCATCATCACCAAGTCGCCGTACATGATCCGCACCTCGGTGACCTTGCCGCAGGTGATGGACACGTTCGGCACTTGGGCGGCCAAGACCGGACTGAAGAAGTGCTACACGATGGTCACGGATTACGGCCCCGGACACGATTCGGAGGCGGCATTTCAGCGCGCGTTCAAGGAGGCCGGCGGCGACATCATCGGATCGGTGCGGTTTCCGGTTGCCAATCCCGACTTCTCGGCGTTCGTGCAGCGTGCCAAGGACGTGAACCCTGAGTGCATCTTCATCTTCATCCCCGGCGGCGCCCAGCCGGCCGCGCTCGGCAAGGCGTTCGCCGAACGCGGTGTCGATCTCAACAAGACCAAGATCCTCGGATCGGGCGAGACGACGGCGGAGCAGGCGCTCAAGGTGATGGGCGACGCCGGCCTCGGCATCATCTCGGCGTGGCATTACGACTACAAGAGCGGCACCCCGCTCAACGCCGAGTTCGTCAAGCTGTTCAATGAAATGCACGGGCGCAACCCGGACTTCTTCGCGATCGGCGGCTATGACGGCATGCACGCCATCTACGAGGCGCTGAAGAAGACGGGCGGCAACACCGATGGCGATGCTCTGATCGCGGCCGCCAAGGGCTTGAAGTGGAACAGCCCGCGCGGGCCGATGTCGATCGATGCCGACACCCGCGATGTGGTGCAGACCATCTATATCAGGCGGGTGGAGAAGGTCGGCGGCGAGCTCGTCAACGTCGTCTTCGACAAGATCGAGAACGTAAAGGATCCAACGCGCGCGCGCGGCGGCTAGTAATATTGATTCAAATGCCGCAAGGGAGCCATCGCGGCTCGTGCCCTCTCCCCATCGGGGAGAGCGCGACCCGGTTTTGCAGCATCATGGAATGGGTGAGGGGGTTCGCATCCATCGGTACCGCCGGTAACCCCCTCACCCCAACCCTCTCCCCAAATGGGGAGCGGAAGCGCGCCGAGTCCGCGGCGCGATAGCGGGAGGACACGCCGATGCGAAGGATCTTATTTGCTCTTGCCACTCTTACTGCGGCAGTTCTCGTCACGTCGGCGCACGCCCAACAGACGATCAAAATCGGCGTGATCCTGGCCTATTCCGGGCAGTTTGCCGATCCGTCGGCGCAGATGGACAACGGCATCAAGCTCTACATGAAACAATACGGCGACACCGTCGCCGGCAAGAAGGTCGAGCTTATCCGCAAGGACACCGGCGGGATCGCGCCCGACATCGCCAAGCGGCTGGCGCAGGAGCTGATCGTCCGCGACAATGTGGACATGCTCGCGGGCTTTGCGCTCACGCCCAATGCGCTTGCGGCGGGCGATGTATCGGCGCAAGCGAAGAAATTCATGGTCAACATGAATGCGGCAACGGCAATCATCACGACCAAATCGCCTTACATGGTGCGCACCTCGTTCACCGTGCCGCAGTTGAACCAGACGCTCGGCACCTGGGGATACAAGAACGGAATTCGCAAAGCGTATACGATGGTTTCGGATTTCGGCCCCGGCCACGACGGCGAGGCGGCGTTCCACAAGGGCTTCAAAGACGCCGGCGGCGAGATCATCGGATCGGCGCGCTACCCGGTGGCGAACCAGGATTTTGCTGCCTTCGTCCAGCGCGCCAAGGACGCCGGCGCGGACGCCATCTACATCTGGACACCCGGCGGACCCCAGCCTGCGGCGATCGGCAAGGCGCTCGCCGAGCGCGGCATCGATCCCAAGAAGACGAAAGTTCTCGGCCAAGGCGAATTGACCTCCGAAGATGCGCTGAAAAACATGGGGGATGCCGGTCTCGGCATCATCACCGCCTTCCATTACGACTACAATCATCAGTCCGCGCAGAACGCGGCTTTCGTGAAAGCATATAAGGAAAGTTTCGCACGCAATCCGGACATGTTCTCCGCCGGCGCGTTCGACGGCATGCACGTCATCTACGAGGCGCTCAAGAAGACCGGCGGCAAGACCGACGGTGAAAGCCTCATCAATGCCGCCAAGGGCATGCAGTGGGAGAGTCCGCGCGGCCCGATGAGCATCGATCCGGAGACCCGCGACGTCATCCAGACGGTCTACATCAGGCGGGTCGACAAGGTCGGTGGGCAACTCGTCAACGTCGAGTTCGACAAGGTCGAGAACGTCAAGGATCCGTTCAAGGCCGGCATGAAGAACTGATCGATCATGCTGATCCTCGCTCGCGCTTCGGCATGATCGCCTCGGCCTTCGGCGTTCTGTTCGACGGTTTCGCCTATGGGATGTTGCTGTTCATCCTGTCGGTGGGCCTCTCGGTGACGCTGGGCATGATGAATTTCGTCAACCTGGCGCATTGCAGCTTCGCCATGCTGGGCGGCTTCGTCACCGTGACGCTGACGAATGAGCTCGGCTGGCCGTTCCTGGCGAGCCTGCCGTTCGCGTTCCTGTCGGCGGCACTGGTGAGCGTGGCATTCGAGCGCGTGCTTTACCGTCGGCTTTATCGCGCGAGCGATCTCGACCAATGTCTGCTGACGATCGGCATCGTTTTCGTGTCGGTGGCGGTTGCGGCCTATATCTACGGCACCATCCAGCAGCCGCTGAATCTGCCGCCATATCTGCGCGGCACCGTCTCGATCTCGGGCCAGAGCTTCGGCGTGTACCGGCTGTTCCTGATCGGCACCTCGATCGTGATCACGGTCGCCCTGGTTGCCGCACTCGAATACACCCGCTTCGGCGCGCAGGTGCGCGCCGCGGTCGACAATCAGCGCATGGCGCGGGGACTGGGCATCGATGTCGATCGCGTGTTCGCCGTCACGTTTGCGCTCGGCAGCGGACTTGCCGGCCTCGGCGGCGCGCTCGCCATCGAGATCGTCGGCCTCGATCACGCATTCGCCTTCACGTACCTCATCTACGTCCTGATCGTGGTGGCCGTCGGCGGCCTCGGCTCGATCGCGGGGTCGTTCGTCGCCGCCAGCGTCCTGGGCATCAGCGACATGGCCGGCAAGTATTATTTCCCCGAGCTCGGCGCGTTCCTGATCTATTTCGTCATGGTGGCGCTGCTGATGTGGCGGCCGGTCGGCCTGTTCGGGAGACGCTAGGCAAATGACGCTGTCTACCGAGCCGCAACGCTATCTCGCGGCGCAGATTCGCTGGCAGCCGATCGAAATCGCCTTCTGGCTCGCGACGCTGCTCCCGTTCGTGCTCACCCCGAATTACCTCGTGCTGGCGAGCCAGATCGCCATCACGGCGCTGTTCGCGTTGTCGCTCGACCTGATCCTCGGTTACGCCGGTATCGTATCGCTCGGCCATGCGGCCTATTTCGGCTTCGGCTCCTACACCGCGGGTCTGATTGCGAAGTGGGGTTGGGGCGAGCCGCTGACCGGTTTGATCCTCGCCGCCGCCGCCGCCGGCGTGCTTGGATATGTCACGAGCTTCATCATTGCTCGATTCCGCCATCTCGCCCTGATCATGATCACCCTTGGCCTCGGGCTGCTGCTCGCCGAGGCGGCCAACAGCGCAAGCTGGCTGACGGGCGGCGCCGACGGTCTCCAGGGCGTGCGCATGTGGAAGCTCTTCGGCGTCTTCCAATTCGATCTCTACGGCACCACCGCTTACAGCTATTCGCTCGTCGTCTTGTTCTTGGCCTTTCTCGTCGCGCGGCGGCTGATCAACTCGCCGTTCGGTCTGGCTTTGCGGGGCATTCGCGAGAACGCAATTCGCATGCCCGCGATCGGGGCGCCCAGCCCCGCACATATCCGCAAGGTCTACACCATCGCTGCCGTCATGGCCGGCATCGCCGGCGCGTTGCTGGCACAGACGACCGAGACCGTTTCGCTCGAGACGCTGAGCTTTGCGCGCTCCGCCGACGTGCTTGTGATCCTCATCCTCGGCGGCGCCGGTCGGCTCTACGGCGGCATCGTCGGCGCCATCATCTACATGGTGGCACGCGACCAGTTCTCGGGCATCAATCCGCAGTACTGGTACTTCTGGATCGGAACGCTGCTTATCGCCGTCGTGATCTTTCTGCCGAACGGCGTCCTCGGCGGAATGGCTCGGCTGCTGCCCTCCGAGCGGAGCAGGGCGTGAGCGTCTCGGCATTGTCCACGCGCGGGCTGGATAAGAGCTTCGGCTCGCTCGTCGTCGCCAAGGACATCGCCCTCGATCTCCCGCAAGGCGAGCGTTACGCGCTGATCGGGCCGAACGGCGCCGGCAAGACCACGCTGATCAACCTGATCACCGGCATGCTCAAGCCGGACAAGGGCCAGATCTTTCTGGGCGACCAGGAGATCACCGCGCTCAAACCCGATGAGCGCGTCAAATGCGGGCTGGTGCGCACGTTTCAGATCAACACGTTGTTTCCCCACCTGAGCGCGCTCGAAGCGGTGACGCTCGCGGTGTGCGAGCGGCGCGGCTATGCCGGCAGTTGGTGGCAGGAGCTGCCGGCGTACGGCGATGCGGTCGAGGAGGCCTACGCGATTCTCGTTTCGCTGCGGCTCGGTGCGAACTGCTATCGGCCGACCCACGAACTCGCCTATGGCCAGCAACGGCTGTTGGAGATCGCGCTCGCGCTCGCCACCAAGCCGAAAGTGCTGCTGCTCGACGAGCCGGCGGCGGGGGTGCCGCAGGGCGAGAGCGCCGAGCTGTTCGCGGTCATCGCCAATCTGTCGCAGGACATCGCGGTGCTCTTCATCGAGCACGACATGAACGTGGTGTTTCGCTTTGCGCATCGCATCATCGTGATGGTCGGCGGACGCATTCTCGTACAAGGGACGCCGCAGGAAATCGCCGCCGACGTGCGCGTGCGCGAGGTCTACCTCGGCGGGGCGCGCCATGGCTGAGCCGCTGCTCGCGCTCGATGACCTGCGCGCCGGCTATGGCGATGCCGTCGTGCTCGACGGCATCACGCTCGGCGTGCCGGAAGGGCGCAGCCTTGCCGTGCTCGGACGCAACGGCGTCGGCAAGTCGACACTCCTTCTCACCATCATGGGATTCACCCGCGTCGGGCGGGGTGCCGTGATCTGGCGCGGCCGCGACATCACGCGTGCGGCACCGCATTGGCGCGCGCGCAACGGCCTCGCCTGGGTGGCGCAGGAACGCGAAATCTTCCCCTCGCTCAGCGTCGAGGAAAATCTATTGGTCGCCGCGCGCCCGGGTCGGTGGGATCTCGAGGCCGTGTATCGTTTGTTCCCCCGCTTGAACGAGCGGCGCGCCAGCAGAGGCAACCATCTTTCCGGTGGCGAGCAGCAGATGCTGGCGATCGCGCGTGCGCTGATGACCAATCCGATGCTGCTGTTGCTGGACGAGCCGCTCGAGGGTCTCGCGCCGATCATCGTCGAGGAGTTGACCGCTGCGATCCGGCGCATGACCGCCGACGAGGGCACGGCCTTCATCCTGGTCGAGCAGCATGCCGAACTCGCATTGTCGCTGACCGACGAGGCGATCGTGCTGGAGCGCGGCAGCATCGTGCACCGCGCTCGCTCACAAGACTTGTTGAAGGACGAGGCGACGCTCGATCGCCTGATCGGCTTGCGCTTGGCGGGGGAGGGGGGTTGACGGTGACCACCACGCCTAGGGTGGGTTGAGCGAACGCGAAATACACCGGTTACCGAGAAATGCCGGGTTCTCTTCCGCCCAATCCATCGTATGCGTCAAAGCTTCTCCGCGATCAATTTCAGGATCTCCGCGCATTGCCGGTTCGCGGCGCCCCCCGGCTCCCTCGGGTCGAGGGCTTCCGCCTGGATGGCCTGGGAGACGGCTTCGTCGAGGATGATGCGCACGGCCTCCTCGCGGGTGAGTAATCCCTTGTTGATCAGCGCCCGGAACAGCACGATTGCGGCGCTGAGCGCCGCCATCGCATACGCCGCATCATCCACCGATTTCATAGGGGTTCTCGTGACGCTCTCTGTCGCGGCAGGATCTGCACTGTTGGCGTTCGGGGAGTGTTGGCGTTCGGGGAGGAGTAGCGCAAGCGGTCCGACGCGACACGGCCGCAGGAGCAAGTTTATGCGACCTTGGTTCCAGGAGGTGTGATTGCAATGCAACAGTTCGCCATAGAATTGAGAATGGACAGGTTATCCCCTTGTTTTGCGCCAAGCACCGCATGAATACTCGCAATGGCCGCTGCCCGCCGCGCGAAACTTACCCAAATGCGCGGCGGCGCGTTGGCCGTCGGTGTGTTGAGAGCGCGTGATGTCGTCGTACGTAATGTACTGCCTGGCGCAAGCCGCTGAGTGCGCGCGGCGCGCAAAATTGGCGAGCTCGCCGCAGATTGCGGCCGAGCGCCGCGCCTTGGGGCTGCGCTGGCTCAGATTGGCGGAGAAGGCGAGAGCGAGCGGCCGCGTGCGCGAGCCGTCGTCCGCTAGACAGACCGCCCGGTTGGCGCCCGCCCGGTAGAAGGCATCCTCGACCACGCCTGCCGGCGCAAGCGCAACACGCTTCGCCAATCGCGCCCTACGAGCTACGGCGCTGCGGCGATCACCGCATCCTCGTAATTGCCCGAGCCCATGCCGCTGTCGGCGAAGATGCCGTGGTCGGCGATCCACTTGAACGTTTCTTCGTAGACCTCCTTCGTGTAGGGCTCGAACACGATGCGCTCGCCCGGGCCCCAGCAGCGCGTGTCCATCCTGGCGTGGTAGCGCGTCGGAAATTCGCTCTTGTAGTAATGAGTGTAGAGATCGGGCCGCAGATCGATGTCGCGCTGCGCGCGCTTGAGCGCGCGGAAGAACTTGCGCAGATCTTCGGGGTCAGGATCGCCCGTCACCATGGTCGCGATCATGAACGTCGTGTCGATCACCTTGCGGAAACCGAGCTGCTCCGCGAAGTAGTAGGGGCCGCTGAACAGCGCCGAGGCTTGCGCCTTGCCCTCGATCAACTGATCGAGCCGATGAAACAGCATGCCGTCGGCGAAGGTCAGATTGATCTTGTCCGCCGGCATGTATTGCTCGAGTGACTGAATGGTCGAGTAGTGGCTGCCCGACTGATAGCCGACGGCGATCGGAACGCCGGCGAGATCTTCGGGTGTTTTCACCGGCGAATCCGGGGGAACGAAGACGCCGGCGGGGGCCACCGAGTATACGCCGGCGTAAAGCCGGCCCTTACCCTTCGATGCGGCGACGCCGACGGTCCAGTGGCAGGCGCAGCTTACGTCGGAGGCGCGGCCGCGCTCGAATGACTGCATGGCGCCGACCTTGTCGCCCTTGTAGTGGTGCGCGCCGTCGGTCGACTGGATGAGTTCCTGAAAGATGTAGTCCAGGCCTTCGTCCTTGAAGTA
>CBFGVM010000085.1:0-12082 GCA_965652015.1 uncultured Alphaproteobacteria bacterium | reverse complement strand
TGCAAAACCGCTACCGCCGCGAGACGCCGGTTCTCGCGTCCGCCCAAGCTTCGAGTATCAACGGCTGACCCATGTTCTACTGGCTTTCCGCATTTTCGGACACGATCGGGCCGCTGAACGTCCTGCGCTACATCACGTTCCGCACCGGCGGCGCGATGTTTACCGCGCTCGTGTTCGTCTTTCTGTTCGGCCACTCGATCATCGACCAGCTACGGCTCGCGCAGGGCAAGGGCCAGCCGATCCGCAGCGACGGGCCACAATCGCACCTGGTTACCAAGAAGGGCACGCCAACGATGGGCGGCCTGATGATGCTATTCGGTCTGCTGGTATCGACAGTGCTATGGGCGAATTTGACCAATCGCTACGTTTGGATCGTGCTCGGCGTGACGCTCATGTTTGGTGCGATCGGCTTCTATGACGACTACCTGAAGGTCACCAAGCAGACTCATGCCGGCTTTTCCGGCAAGCTTCGGATGGTCATCGAGGCGCTGGTCGCGGCGGCGGCATGCTACTTGATCGTGTCACTCGGCCGCCAACCGTTCGCGTCCTCGCTCACCTTTCCCTTTTTCAAGGAGCTTATACTTCCGCTGGGCTGGTTCTTCATCGTGTTCGGCGCGTTCATCATCGTCGGTGCTGGCAACGCGGTGAACTTGACCGACGGCCTCGACGGGTTGGCGATTGTTCCGGTCATGATCGCGACCGGCTGCTTCGGCGTCTTTGCCTGGGTCGTCGGCAACGCACTCTTTTCGGACTATCTGCAACTGCACTTTGTGCCCGGAACCGGCGAGCTCGCGGTGCTCTGCGGCGCGGTGATCGGGGCCGGATTGGGCTTTCTCTGGTTCAACGCGCCGCCCGCTTCGATCTTCATGGGTGACACCGGTTCGCTTGCGCTCGGCGGAATGCTGGGAGCGATCGCGGTGGCGACCAAGCACGAGATCGTGCTTGGTATCGTCGGGGGGCTTTTCGTGCTCGAAGCTGTATCAGTGATTGTACAGGTGGTTTCTTTCAAGCTCACCGGCAAGCGCGTGTTTCGGATGGCGCCGATTCACCATCATTTCGAGCAGCTCGGCTGGACCGAGCCGCAGATCGTCATCCGCTTTTGGATCATTTCGGTCGTGCTCGCGCTGGTGGGATTGTCGACCCTCAAGCTGCGGTGATGATTCCCGTCACCGCCTTTGCCGGAAAGAAGGTCGCCATCTTCGGCCTCGGTGGGTCGGGACTGGCGAGCGCGAGCGCGCTCCTCGCGGGCGGCGCCGACGTCATCGGGTGGGACGACAGCGCCGAGGCCGTCACCAAGGCGATGAGCGCCGGCATCCCGAGCGGCGACCTGCGGCAGGCCGACTGGTCGAAAATTTCCGCTCTCGTGCTCGCGCCCGGCGTGCCGCTCACCCATCCCGCGCCCCATTGGACCCTGGCGCTGGCGCGCGCGGCCGGCGTCGAGGTTGTCGGCGACATCGAGTTGTTCTGCCGCGAGCGGCGGGCGCGTGCGCCAAAAGCGCCGCTCGTCGCCATCACCGGCACCAACGGCAAATCGACGACCACGGCGCTGGTGGCGCATCTCGTGCGCTCGGCCGGCCGGGAAAGCGAGATCGGCGGCAACATCGGCACCGCGATCCTCTCGCTTGCGCCGCCGGACGAGGCGCGCGCGCACGTGATCGAGTGCTCGTCCTACCAGATCGATCTCGCACCCACGCTCGACCCCTCAGTCGGAGTCCTTCTCAACGTCACCGAGGATCACCTCGATCGCCATGGAACGCTCGCGCACTACGCCGCGGTCAAGGAGCGGCTCGTCGCCGGCGTGCAGGAGGACGGCACGGCGATCGTCGGCGTTGACGACCCTTGGTGTGCGGCGGCGGCCGACCGCATCGAGCAGGCCGGTAAAAGGCTGGTCCGCGTCTCCGTGCGGCGGCCGCTGCAGGATGGCCTTTATGTCGAGGGCGAGAGCATCATGCAGGCCGCAAGCGGCAGCGCCCGCACCATCGCCGGCATCGGCGGTATCGGGTCCTTGCGCGGCGTGCACAACGCGCAGAACGCCGCCTGCGCCGCCGCGGCCGCGCTCGCGCTCGGGCTATCGCCGCAGGCGATCCAGCAAGGTCTCGTTTCGTTTCCCGGCCTCGCCCACAGGATGGAACAGGTCGGCCACAGGGGGCGCGTCCTGTTCGTCAACGATTCCAAGGCAACCAATGCGGATTCCGCCGCGCAGGCGCTCGCCTGCTTCTCCCACATTTTCTGGATCGCGGGAGGCAGGGCGAAGACCGGAGGCATTGCCACACTCGCGCGCTTCTTTCCGCGCATCCGCAAGGCTTATCTCATCGGCGAGGCCGCAACCGAGTTCGCCGCCGAGCTTCAAGGCCGCGTGCCCCATGTCATCGCCGGCACGCTCGAGCGGGCAGTCGAGCTTGCGGCGGCGGAAGCGGACACCTCCGATGTCGCCGAACCCGTCGTGCTGCTGTCGCCGGCGTGTGCCTCCTTCGACCAGTACCGCAATTTCGAGATCCGCGGCGACAAGTTCCGCGAGCTGGTGCGCGCCCTGCCGGGGCTCACACCCGCGCGCTAGAGGCAGCCGTTAATCCTCCGTCAACCAACACCAGGCACCACTGACCGCTTCGGGTCCCGAGGGGGTTTCGATGGTTTCGCGTCTGGAACGCACGCGCTTTGCCGCCTGGTGGTGGACGATTGATCGGTCGCTGCTGACCGCGCTGCTCACGCTCATGCTCGCGGGAATTATCCTTTCGCTGGCTGCGTCACCGCCGGTCGCCTCTCGTCTCGGCCTTGATCCGTTCTATTTCGTCGGCAGGCATGTGCTCTATTTGATTCCGGCGCTTGCCGTGATGCTGACGACCTCGTTCCTGTCGCCGCGTCATATCCGTCGGCTTGCGGTCATAGTCTTCGTTCTGAGCCTTGCGCTGGTCGCCGCCACGCTGCAGTTCGGCGCCGAGGTCAAAGGCGCGCGGCGCTGGATCGTCTTGCTGGGGATCAACATTCAGCCCTCGGAGTTCCTCAAGCCCGCCTTCGTCATCCTGATCGCCTGGCTGTTCGGCGAATCCGCGCGGCGGCCGGAAATGCCGGCGAACACCTTCGCGCTTCTGCTGCTGTTCGTCGCCGTCGCCGGGCTCGTGCTGCAGCCCGATTTCGGGCAGACCATGCTGATCGCGCTGGTGTGGAGCGCGCTGTTCTTTCTCGCCGGCATGCGCCTTGTTTGGGTGGCGGGGTTGGGGGGCGCGGCGGCGGCCGGACTTGCGAGCGCTTACGTGCTCATTCCGCACGTGGCGCGCCGCATCGAGCGCTTCCGAGATCCGTCCTCCGGCGATACGTTCAACATCGATCAGGCACTCGAATCTTTCCAGCGCGGGGGTTGGTTCGGACGCGGCCCGGGAGAGGGGACCGTCAAGCGCATCCTCCCCGAGAGCCATACCGACTTCGTGTTCGCCGTTGCCGCCGAGGAATTCGGCATCGTCCTGTGTCTGCTGCTGCTTGCGCTGTTTGCCTTCATCGTATTGCGCGCCCTGCATCACGCCCGGCGCAACGAGGACCCGTTTGCGCGATTTGCCGCAGCCGGTCTTGCCGTCCTGCTCGGGCTGCAATCGGCCATCAACATGGCCGTGAATCTGCATCTGATGCCGGCCAAGGGCATGACGCTTCCGTTCATTTCATATGGCGGCTCATCGATGATTTCGCTCGCCTACGGGATGGGAATGTTGCTTGCCTTGACGCGTGAGCGTCCGCGCGCTGAGTTGCTGGCAAGCGAGGCGACGTTCGTGCCGGCCGAAAGGGCGGCTTGATCGGGCTGCCGGAAGGGGACCGCGTGCCGCTTGTTCTCTTGGCCGCCGGCGGAACCGGCGGACACCTATTTGCCGCCGAAGCACTCGCGGAGGCGCTCGCCCGGCGCAGCGTCGTCACTGCTCTCGCTACCGACGATCGCGCTGAGCGCTACGGCAGAGCGTTTCCGGCGCGCGATATTCACGTCATCACCAGCGCGACCGTGCGCGGACGCGACCCGCTGTCGTTGATGCGCACAGCGGCGATGCTCGGTACCGGTACTGTACAGAGCTTGCGACTCATCATGCGCATGCGGCCATCCGCGGTTGTCGGGTTCGGCGGCTATCCGACCATCCCCCCCGTCCTGGCGGCGACGCTGCGCGGGATCCCCACGGTCATCCACGAGCAAAATGCGGTAATGGGGCGCGCCAACAGGTTTCTCGCACCTCGCGTCGATGCCATCGCGACCAGCTTCGCCGGAGTGCTCGACCGCGCGCCCAAGCTGAGCGCCAAAGCGACGCGCATCGGCAATCCGGTGCGGCCGGCGGTCATCGCGGCCTCGGCGATCCCCTATGTCGCCCCGGAAGCGGCCGGCGCGATTCGGCTCCTGATATTCGGCGGCAGCCAGGGCGCGCGCATCATGGCCGATATCGTTCCGGCTGCGGTCGAAAGGCTTGCCCCTGCACTGCAAGCGCGCCTCGCGCTGGTGCAGCAGGCGCGCGAGGAAGATCTCGCACGGGTGACGGAGATTTATGCAAGGGCAAAAGTTATGGCGGAGGTGGCGCCATTCTTCGCCGATCTGCCGGCGCGGCTCGCCGCGAGCCATATCGTCGTCGCGCGTGCCGGCGCCTCGACCGTGGCGGAACTCGCCGCCATAGGACGGCCAGCGATACTGGTGCCCTTGCCGCACGCGATCGATCAGGACCAATTCGCCAATGCCGGTGTGCTGGATACCGCGGGCGGGGCGTTGCGCCTGCGCCAGGACGATTTCACGCCCGATCGGCTGGCGGCCGAGATCAGCGCGCTTGCCAGCGCGCCTCAAAAGCTCGTAGCAATGGCCGCGGCCGCCCGCTCGCAGGGCGCGGTCGACGCCGCCGAACGGCTGGCCGATTTGGTGCTGCGCGTGGCGGCGAGGGCGTGAATCGCGCGCCGATAGCTGGCGCGGCGCAGAGGGGAAAGACGATGAAACTGCCGCGCGATATCGGTCCGATTCACTTCGTTGGCATCGGCGGCATTGGCATGAGCGGCATCGCGGAGGTGCTCATCAACCTCGGCTATACCGTGCAAGGTTCCGACGCCTCCGATAGCGGCAATGTCAAGCGCCTGCGCGATAAAGGCGCCAAGATCGCCATCGGCCATTCTGCCGCCGCGCTTGGCGATGCCGAGGTCGTGGTGGTATCGACCGCGATCAGGCGCGACAATCCCGAACTCGTCGCAGCGCGCGCCAAGCGCTTGCCCGTGGTGCGCCGCGCCGAGATGTTGGCCGAATTGATGCGGCTCAAGCGCTGCGTCGCGATCGCAGGTACTCATGGCAAGACGACGACCACTTCACTCGTCGCCGCGCTGGTGGATGCCGGCGGCTTCGATCCGACCGTGATCAACGGCGGCATCATCAACGCCTACGGCACCAATGCACGACTCGGTGCCGGAGACTGGATGGTGGTGGAGGCCGATGAATCCGATGGCACGTTCCTGAAGCTGCCGGCGGACGTCGCCGTCGTGACCAACGTGGACCCGGAGCATCTCGACCATTTCAAGACTTTCGAGGCGGTCCAAGACGCATTCCGCGCCTTCGTCGAAAACGTGCCGTTCTACGGCTTCGCCGTGATGTGCACGGATCATCCGGTGGTGCAGCTGTTGGTCGGGCAAATTACCGACCGCCGCATGATTACCTACGGCGAGAACCTGCAGGCCGACGTGCGCCTCGCCGAACTCGACCACGCCGATGGCTGTTCGCGATTTTCAGTCGTGTTCCGCGACCGCGCCGGGCAGACGACCCACGAGATCAACGGCCTCACTCTGCCGATGCCGGGGCGGCATAACGCTCTCAACGCTACTGCGGCGATCGCGGTCGCGCGTGAGCTCGGCGTCGGCGACGACCTCATCCGCAAGGCGCTCGCCGGCTTTGCTGGCGTGCGGCGGCGCTTCACCCGCACCGGCGAGTGGAACGGCGTACCGATCATTGACGATTACGGCCATCATCCAGTCGAGATCGCCGCCGTGCTGCGCGCCGCACGCGAGTCGAACAACGGGCAGATCATCGCCGTGGTTCAGCCACACCGCTACACACGCCTCGCATCGCTGTTCGAGCAGTTCTCGACCTGTTTCAATGACGCCGATACCGTGATCGTCGCGCCCGTCTATCCGGCAGGCGAGGCGCCGATCGCCGGCGCCGACCGCGACTCGCTGGTGCAGGGCTTGCGCGCGCACGGGCATCGCCAGGTTATTCCGCTCGATGGCCCGCAAGACCTGGCGCGCTTGATCAAACGGCTGGCGCAGCCTGGTGACATTGTCGTGTGCCTTGGCGCCGGAAGCATCACGCAATGGGCCTACGCGCTGCCGAGCGAACTCGCCGCGCTCGGAGCAGTCGCGTGATGGCGATCACGATCCGCACTATGCGTGCTGCGCTTGCTTTCGCCCTGGCTCCGGCGTGTGTGTCATGATCTTCCCTGATCTAGTCGCGGACCTGAAGGCGCGCATACCGAGCTTGCGCGGGCGGCTGATGGCGAACCAGTCGCTCGCGGAGCTAACCTGGTTTCGCGTCGGCGGGCCGGCGCAGGTCCTGTTCATGCCGGAGGACGAGGCCGACCTCGCCAACTTCCTGGCGCATCTGCCCGGCGAGATTCCCGTCACCGTCATCGGGCTCGGCTCCAACCTTATCGTTCGTGACGGCGGGGTGCCCGGCGTAGTCATCCGTCTCGGTCGCGGTTTCGGCGAGGTGAGAGTCGAGGACGGCTCGCGTATCCGCGCCGGCACGGCCGCGCCGGACGTGAAAGTCAGCCGCGCTGCGCAAGAGGCGGCGATCGCGGGGCTCGCCTTCTTCCGCGGCATTCCCGGCGCCGTGGGCGGAGCGTTGCGCATGAACGGCGGCGCCTACGGTCGCGAGACCAAGGACGCGCTGAGTGAGGCGCGCGGCGTGGATCGGCAGGGTCGCGTGCGCGTGTTCAGCAACGGCGACATGCACTACAGCTATCGCCACTGCGGCGCACCGGACGACATTGTCTTCACGGAAGCGCTGTTCCAGGGCAAGCCCGGTGATCCGGCCGAGATCGCCGCCGAGATGGACAAAATTACCGAGTCGCGCGAGGCAACCCAGCCGATCAAAAGCCGCACCGGAGGCTCGACCTTCAAGAATCCACCCGGTCACAAAGCCTGGCAGCTCATCGATGCTGCCGGCTGCCGCGGGCTGAAGGTCGGCAATGCGCAGGTGTCGGAGATGCACTGCAATTTTCTGATCAATCTCGGCAGCGCCAGCGCCGGCGACATCGAGACGTTGGGCGAGACGGTGCGTCGGCGGGTCAAAGAGCATTCCGGCATCGAGCTTGAGTGGGAGATCAAGCGGATCGGGGTGGCCTAGCATCTGCTTTGCTGCGGCGGCGACGGCGAGAGCGCGCCGAGATGCTCGACGCAAACCCAGCCTCGGCCTGTTAAGTGATATAAGCGAATCAATCCTGCGGCCGAGGAAAGATGAGCAAGCACATCGCCGTTCTGATGGGAGGCTGGTCCGCCGAGCGCGAGATATCGCTGCGCTCCGGCAAGGCCTGCGCCGAGGCGCTGGCACGGCTCGGCTATCGGGCAACTCGGATCGATGTCGGTCGCGACATCGCGACGGTGCTGACGACCGTCAAGCCGGACGTCGCTCTCAATATGTTGCACGGGCGTCCGGGCGAGGACGGCACGCTGCAAGGCGTGCTCGAAATTCTCGCCATTCCTTACACCCATTCCGGCGTGATGGCCTCGGCAGTGGCGATGCAGAAGGACATCGCAAAGGCGCTGTTCCGCGCCGCCGACGTGCCGGTTCCCGAGGGACTGGTGGTATCGCGCTTCGAGGCGGCCAAGTCACACCTGCTGCCGCCGCCCTATGTCATCAAACCGATTGCGGAAGGCTCGAGCGTCGGGGTTTTCATCGTGCGCGAGGATCACGCCCATCCGCCGCAGGAGCTCACCCGCGCGGATTGGCCTTATGGCGAGCGGATGCTCGTCGAAAAGTACATTCCGGGCAAGGAGTTGACCTGCGCGGTCATGGGCGATGCGGCGCTCGGCGTGATCGAAATCGTGCCGACGGTAAGGTTTTACGATTACGAGGCCAAATACGCCCCCGGCGGCTCCAAACATCTTCTGCCGGCGCCGGTTTCATCGTTTGTTTACCAACAAGTCCGAAGACTAGCACTGGCGGCGCATCGCGCGCTGGGCTGCCGGGGCGTGAGCCGTGCGGATTTCCGCTACGACGATCGCATTGAGGGAAGTGGGGGACTCGTGTGCCTCGAAGTGAACACGCAACCCGGCATGACCGAAACGTCGCTTGTGCCCGAGCTTGCAGCGCATGCGGGCATTACGTTCGATGAGTTGGTGCAATGGATGATCGAGGACGCCTCGCTCAACCGCTGAAGCGGATCGCGCAATTGCACTTGCATCTCGCCGGTCGTGGGAGTGGGCGCAGCGCAGCGGATGCCAGAGCGACGCGACCGAGGTCGCGCCTCGCGGGCATCATGGACCGCTGGTCCTCCTTCCTCGACAGCAAGTGGCCTCGCGGCCTGGGCGTCGCCGCCAGCGGTCTCGTTATTCTCGCCGGTCTGGGCTACGGCGCCATCAAGGGCAATCACATTCCGCAGATCGTCGCCGGCCTGAAGGACGCGCGCGATGGTATCGCCAATGCGGCGGGATTGCGTCTCGTGTCGATCGCGCTCGCCGGCAATCACCATGTCAGCCGGGAGCAAGTGCTCGCCAGCGCCGGGATCACCGGCACGACCTCGCTGCTGTTCCTCGACGTCGAGCAGGTCCGCGAGCAGCTCAAGACCAATCCGTGGATCGCCGATGCCGCCGTGCTCAAGCTCTATCCTGGCGAGCTGCAGATCCGCATCAAGGAACGGGAGGCGTTTGCACTCTGGCAGAAGGATGGGCGCATATCGGTCATCGCCGACGACGGCACCGTGCTTGAGCCTTATGTTGCACCCCACCTGACCCGCCTGCCGCTCGTCGTCGGTCACGGGGCGCAGGCGAGAGCAAAGGAATTCCTTGCGCTGCTTGACCGCTATCCCACGATGCGCGACTTCGTACACGCGGCTGTCTTGGTGGGCGAGCGGCGCTGGAATCTGCGTCTGAAGAACGGCATCGACGTGCGCTTGCCCGAAGCCGACGTGGCGCCCGCGCTGGAGCGGCTGGTGGCGCTCGACCGCGAGAAGAATCTGATTACACGGGACATCGTCGCGATCGATCTCAGACTCGCCGACCGCGTGACGGTGCGCCTCACCGATGCGGCCGCACAGGCTCGCATAGACGCAGCCAAGGAGAAGGCGAAAAAGAGGGACGGAAACGCATGACCGCCCTCCAGTTCGGTCTTACTCCGAAGATGAAACCGCTCCCGGGCAACCGCTCGGTGCTGGTGGCTGCGCTCGACGTCGGCACCAGCAAGATTGCCTGCCTGATCGGGCGGCTGCGCCCGCGCTCGCCGCAGGAAGGGCTGCCGCTGCGCAGCCATTCCGTCGAGGTCGTGGGATTCGGCCACACCCTTGCCCGCGGCATGAAGGCCGGCACGGTCATCGATCTCGCCGAGGCGGAAGCGGCGGTGCGGCAATGCGCCGATCTCGCCGAGCGCTCGGCAAAGATGCAACTCGACTCGGTTGTCATCTCCATTTCTGCCGGCCGTCCGGCAAGCGAACTGATCTCCGCGTCCATCGAGGTTGCCGGCGCGGCGATCGGCGAGCGCGATATTGCCCGCGTGCTCACTGCGGGCAGCCGACATTCCGCGCGCGCCGGACGCGCCGTGCTGCATTCGCTGCCGATCGGTTACGTGCTGGATCACGCCCGCGGCATCCAGGACCCACGCGGCATGCTCGCACGCGAGTTCGGCATCGACATGCACGTTGTGACCGCGGACGCTTCGGCGGCGCACAATCTCATGCTGGCGATCGAGCGCAGCCACCTGGCTATCGAAGCCATGGTAGCGAGTCCGTATGCGGCTGGCCTGGCCGCGCTCGCCGCCGACGAAGCCGAACTCGGCGCCGCCTTGATCGATATGGGCGCCGGCACGACGACGATCGCGGTCTTTTCCGGCACCCGGTTCGTGCATGCCGACGGGTTCGCGCTTGGCGGCCGGCACGTGACGATGGATCTCGCGCGCGGCCTCAACGCTCGCATCGCCGATGCCGAGCGCCTCAAAACGCTCTACGGCAGCGTGCTCACCGGGGCTTCGGACGAACGCGATATGATTGCGGTGCCTCCGGTCGACCACGACGAGCGCGAGGCGCCGCATTTCGTTTCACGTGCAAGCCTCGCCCGCATCATCAAGCCGCGGGTCGAGGAAATACTCGAAATGGTACGCGATCGTCTGGCGTCGTCGTCGTTCGCGGCCGAGCCGCGCGGCCGCGTGGTTCTGACTGGCGGAGCGAGCCAGCTCACCGGCGTTGCCGAGCTTGCCGCGCAAATCTTGCGCCGGCCGGTGCGAGTGGGTCGGCCGCTCGGTATCGCCGGGCTGCCGGAGGAAGCGAAGGGGGCAGCCTTTGCCGCCGCGACGGGACTGCTGGTTTATCCGCAGGCGGCGCATCTTGAGCATTTCGAACCGCGGCGAACGCGGCAGGCGGCAACAGGGGGCGGCTATATCGCACGGGTCGGACGATGGCTTCGCGAGAGCTTCTGATGACTCGATCAACGTTCCGATCGGCCGGCGGCGGACCGGCCCGACCCGGCGGCGGTGACGTCCGCTTACCAAGAGGCAAACATGAGCATCAATCTGAAGATTCCCGACGTCCGTGAGCTCAAGCCGCGGATTACCGTGTTCGGGACCGGCGGCGCCGGCGGCAATGCCGTTAACAACATGATCGCGAGCGGGCTGCAGGGTGTCGACTTCGTCGTCGCGAACACCGACGCCCAGGCGCTCACGATGTCCAAAGCCGAGCGCATCATTCAGATGGGCGTGGCGGTCACCGAGGGCCTCGGTGCCGGCTCCCAACCGGAAGTGGGGCGGGCGGCAGCCGAGGAGGCGATCGACGAGGTCCGCGACCATCTCCAGGGCGCCCACATGGTGTTCGTGACCGCTGGCATGGGGGGCGGCACCGGTACCGGCGCGGCACCGGTGGTCGCGCGCTGCGCCAAGGAGGCCGGCATTCTCACCGTCGGCGTCGTCACCAAGCCGTTTCACTTCGAAGGCATACGCAGGATGCGCGTGGCCGAGCAGGGCATCATCGAGCTGCAGAAGGTCGTCGATACGCTGCTCATTATCCCGAACCAGAACCTGTTCCGGGTGGCGACCGAGAAGACCACGTTTGCCGACGCGTTCGCGATGGCGGACCAGGTGCTCAATTCCGTCGTCGCCTGTATCACCGACCTCATGGTGAAGGAGGGGCTGATCAATCTCGACTTCGCGGACGTCCGCGCAGTCATGCGTGAAATGGGCAAGGCGATGATGGGCACCGGCGAGGCCTCGGGCGAGAAGCGGGCGCTCTCGGCTGCCGAGGCTGCGATCTCCAATCCGCTCATCGACGACGCTTCAATGAAAGGGGCGAAGGGCCTGCTGATCTCGATCACTGGCGGCAGGGACCTGACGCTTTACGAGGTCGACGAGGCGGCGACCCGCATCCGCGAGGAAGTGGATCAAGACGCCAACATCATCGTGGGGGCGACCTTCGACGAGAGCTTGGAAGGCGTGATTCGCGTTTCGGTTGTTGCGACGGGTATCGATCGGGCCGCAGCGCAGCGGCCGGTGACGGAACCGGAGACGCGGATTGCAGAACTCACGCAAAAGCTTCGCGCCGAAGAGCTTCGCGGCGATCAGCCGCAACGCCCGCCCGCAATGCCAAGCGTAGCGCCGCGGGCGCCGCAAACGGCCGAATCGATCGAGGCCGCGGCCAAGGCGGCGGTCGCCGCGGCGGTCTTGCCCATGATGGAGGACGTGACCATTCGACCGATCCCGCCGAAGCCGTCGCTGTTCCCGGAACAGATGGCGTTACCCTCCGATCCGCCGCCCGCGCCGCGTGCCTTCATCCCGCCCGCGCCGGAGCGAACGGTCAACCGGCCGCGCCGCATGCCCGGCATCGACGAGCTGCCGCTCCCAGCGCAGGCCGAACTGCGAGCCAAGCGCGGCGAGGGCGAGATCGATAATCCGGAG
>CBFGVM010000084.1:0-12128 GCA_965652015.1 uncultured Alphaproteobacteria bacterium | reverse complement strand
TGTAAGGTTTGCCATTAGAAAATTCAGGGTCTGGGCATGGCCAAGTCCCATCTGCCGCTCAATGCGTTGCGCGCGTTCGAGGCGTCGGCGCGGCATTTGAGCTTCACCAAGGCGGGCATGGAGTTGCGGGTCGGTCAGGCCGCGATCAGCCACCAGGTCAAAAGCCTGGAGACGCGTTTGGGCGTTCAGTTGTTCCGCCGGCTGCCGCGCGGGCTGGCATTGACCGACGAGGGACACGCCCTCATTCCGGCAATCGCGGAATCGTTCGGCCGCCTGCGGGCAACGCTGGAGCGGTTCGAAAAGGGTCACTTCCGCGGCGTTGTCAGTATCGGCGTCGTCGGCACCTTCGCGACCGGCTGGCTCTTGCCGCGATTGCCGTTCTTCCGCGAGGCGCATCCGTTCGTGGACCTGCGCATCCAGACCAACAACAATCGCGTGGATCTCGCCGGCGAGGGTCTCGACTTCGCCATTCGCTATGGCAATGGCTCCTGGCGCAACACCGATGCCATTCACCTTTTTGCGGCGCCGATGTCGGCAGTCTGCGCGCCGCAAATAGCCGAGCGTATCACCGCGCCCGCAGACCTTGCCGAAGAATCACTCTTGCGCTCGTATCAGGCTGATGAGTGGCCGCGCTGGTTCGCCGCGGTCGGCGTCGCATGTCCCGCGATCAGGGGAACCATCTTCGACTCGTCCATCACGATGGCCGAGGCGACGGCGCAAGGCGCCGGCGTCGCCCTCCTGCCGGTCGCTATGTTCGAGCGGGAATTGTCGCTCGGTCGCCTGGTCCAGCCGTTTGCCACCAAGGTCACGATCGGCAGCTATTGGCTGACGTCGCTGAAATCAAAGGCGGAGACGGACGCGATGCGGGCGTTTCGTTCATGGATCGTCGCGGCAGCGCAGGTGCAAAAGACTTAAAGCGAAGCAAACGTCGGCTGCCGCACAAGAGCGTAGGCACCTCTCTGCGCCCCAGTGTTTCTGACGGGCAACAATCGCCAATATTCTTCGCAAAGAGCAGGGCAATCGCGTTCGCCGGCCGCATTTGGAAGCACCGCTCTCCTTATACTTAGCGATCTCGATCAGTGGCGAGGGTTGCCGCGCGCGTGTTCAGGGGAAAAATGGGAACGAAGAAATCGCGCCGCCCGTTTTGGCTGCACCTCCTGGCAGGTGGGGCCATTGGCGCTGCGCTTGCGCTCCCTGCGCCATTGGCGTCGGCGGACGAAGCGGGAGAGAGCTTCTGGACACCCGGATCGTTCGGGAGCCTCGCCGCCACGCCCGCGCAGCCGGGCTTCTCCCTCACCTCAGGCTACTACCACACCGCGACGACGGCCGGCAGCGATGTCGCGCGCGCCCGCTTGATCAGGATCGGGCGGCTTTCCGGTACGGTTGAGGAAAGCGTGAGCGCCATCTCGATCTCGCCTGAAGATTTGGCCACGGTCACGCCGGGATACACGTTCGCGACACCGGTTCTCGGTGGCCAGGCGGCGATTGCCCTGACCGCAACTTATGGCCGCAAGCGAACGATCGATGATGTGACCATCAGCGGTGAGCGCCTGCTCGGATCGTCCGCGATCACGCGCTCCCGCTTCGAGTCCATCAGCGACACGATCACGGGTTTCGGGGACCTGTCTCCGCAGGCCTCGCTGCGCTGGAATTCAGGCATCCATAACATCATGACCTATATGACCGGCAATATTCCCGTCGGCGCCTACGACCGCGCTCGCCTCTCGAATATCGGCATCGGGCACGGCGCGGTGGACGGCGGGGCCGGCTACACCTATTTCAACGAGCAGACGGGATATGAATTTTCGGCGGTGGCGGGATTGACGTACAATTTCATCAACCCCCACACCCAATATCAGAACGGCATCGACGTGCATCTCGATTGGGGCGCGTCGCGCTTCCTGACCAAGCAGCTTCAGATCGGCTTGGTGGGCTATCTCTACAATCAAGCGAGCTGCGATGGCGGGTCCGGAGACCGCGTCGGTTGCTTCCAATCGCGCGTTGCAAGCGTCGGCGCACAGCTCGGCTATACGATCCCGATGGGTGCGCTCGACGGATCCGTGAACCTCAAAGCCTACAAGGAGTTCGCCGCGGCGAACCGGCCGGAAGGCTGGAACCTGTGGCTCGCCTATACGCTCGCGCCGGCTGAGCCGGCACCCGCGCGCTCAAGCGCGCCGCCGCGGCGCATGTACGCGAAATAGCGATTCGAGATTGGTCCGAAGCGGAATCAGCGCACGCGCTCGTCTCGGTGCTCGGCGCAACGCACTGGGCAGGCAGTCGTGATCAGTCGGAGCATCACCGCTTCTCGTCGCGGATATCGCTGAGCGCCCGTCTGACCACCTGGACAAGAGACGCCATCGTATAGGGCTTGGGCAACCAACCGAGGGGATTGGCTGGTTTTGCGCGCCTGCGCGCCTCCTGGGTGTGATGCGCCGTGGCGAAGATCGCGCGGATGCCGTGATCCCGGAACAACTCGATCGCGACGTCGATGCCATCGCGTTTGCCGGCAAGGCGGATATCCGCTACGACCAATGCCGGGCCTTCCGAGGCCGCCAGTTCCATTGCCTCTTCGGCCGATGTGGCGATGCCCGCGACGTCGAAGCCTGCCTGCAGCAAGGCGGCTTCCATTTGCATGGCGATGAGATAGTCATCCTCGAGGATCAAGATGCGCGGCGCCTGCGCAGGTTGCCTGCCGGCGCCCGCCATGTCGTCGGGTGCGAGCGTCACGGCCGGCCGCTCTCGTACTGCTGCCAGGTTCTCGCTCGGGGCGGGCGATGGCACGCTGAATCGGTCCGCTTTCATGACATGCCGCGTTGAGGAAATCGCACCACGCAGCGCGTGCCGGAAGCGGTCGTGACATCGAACCGGCCGCAGAGCTGCCGGGCGAGCCCCTGCACCAGCCGAAGCCCGGATGAACGATCACGGACCGATGTCACGTCGAAGCCCGGACCGTCATCCTCGACGCATAGGACAAAATCGCCGCCATCCTTCGTCAAACCGACCCGAATAGCTCCTTCCGTTTGGCCGTTGAGGCCGTGCTTGATGGCATTGGTCAGCAACTCGTTCAGGATCAATGCGAGCGGCATGGCCGCCTCGTTCGAGAGTTCGACGGGAGCAGATTCACAATTGATTTCCGGATTTGCGGGAAACGTCTGCTGCACGGTTTGGCATACGGCGTCGAGAAATTCGCGAGCGCTGAATCGCGTCGCGTCGGTCGTGCCGTACAGCACTTGCTGGGCGGCGGCCATGGCGGCAACTCGCCTGCTGGCCTCGTCCAAAATCGTTTGCGCTTCTGCGCTGCGCGTCTGTCTCGCCGCTAGATGCAGCAGCGATTGCAGCGTTTGCATGTTGTTCTTGACGCGGTGGTTCAATTCGTTGAACAGCACCCGCTGTTGCGTTTCGGCCTGCTTGCGTTCGCTGACGTCGACCAGCATGTTGATGGCGCCGACGATCTTGCCGCTCGAATCGCGCAGCGGAGTCGGGTAGGGGATGAAAGGAACGCGGCTGCCGTCGGGGCGTTCCGCGATCGCTTCGGCGTTGCGGATGGGCCGCCCCTCCTTCAGCGCCACCGCCATCGGGCATTCGTCGTGGCGCATCGGCGTTCCGTCGGGCCGATAGAGCTTCCAGGTCACGCACCATTCGTCGCTGCCGATCGTCGGGGTGCGGCCGGCGAGCTCCACCGCCGCTTCATTGTAGTAGGTGATTCTCCCTTGCGCGTCGGTCGTGTAGATCGCGGCGGGAATGGCGGCGAGCAAGTCCTTCAACTGCCGCTCGCTGTCGCGCAGCTTCACCTCGGCCTGCTTGCGTTCGGAGATGTCGCGCGCGATCTTCGATGCGCCGACGATTACTCCCTTGTCGTCGCGCATCGGCGATACCGTCAGCGAGATATCGACTAGCCTGCCATCCTTGCGCCGGCGGACGGTCTCGTAGTGGTCGACCCGTTCGCCGCGTCGAACGCGCGCGAGAATTCCCGGCTCCTCGTCCATCCGATCCGGCGGAATCAGGATGGTGACCGGTTTGCCGACGACCTCCTCGGCTTGGTAACCGAACAGGCGCTCTGCCCCGCGATTCCAGGTCATGATGGTTCCGTTGAGATCCTTGCTGACGATGGCGTCGTCGGAGGATTCCACGATTGCCACGAGGTGCTGGGCCGCCCGCTCGCCGCGAATGCGCTCCACCGCGAATCCGAGCTGGCGCGCGATGGTGACGGCCAAATGGATCTCCAGCTCCGTGAAGACGTGCGGACGATCGTAATAGACCATGAATTTTCCGAGCAGCCGGCCGCCCTGCTCGAGCGGAATGAATGCGAGCGCGTTGATGCCCTCCGCGCGCACGGTCTGCTTGAGGGATTCGGGCAGCTCGGCACGCTCGATATCTTCGAGGCAAATCGGCTTTGGATCCTTGGCATCGCGCGTCCAAGGCGAATGGCCGTCGACCGCGCGCCGGTAATCCTCCGACAGCCCGCGCCACGCGACGAACCGCATCACGTCGGATTGGTCGAACAGCAGGATCGACGCGCGATCGCAGCGTAGCGCCCGAACGATCGCATCCAGCGCCGGCTCGTAGACCGCGGCAAGCGATCCGGCATGCTGCAATCGTTCGGTGAATTCGTAGAGCGCCTCCTGCTCCGCTACTCTGCGCGCAAGCGCTTCTTCCGCTCGTTTGCGATCGGTGATGTCGTGCTGGACGCGGACGGCGTAGAGGAAGCGGCCCTCGGCATCGCGCACGCTGGAAGAGGTCATAGCGGCCCAGACGTATCCGCCATCTCTTCGCCGGAGGCGCTTTTCGATTTTGTATCCGTCGATCTCGCCGGCGACCTGGCGCTTGAACTGCGCGTAATCGCGCTCGACGTCCTCGGCAGCCGTTTCATCGAAGATCGAACGTCCCAGCAGCTCCGTGGACGAATATCCCATCAGCGCCGCGAGCTGCGCATTCACGCGCATGAGCCGGCCTTTGGCGTCCACCTCGACGATGCCGATCCCCGCATGTTCGTAGGTCGCGGCCAGCCGTTGATCGTGTTGGCGCAGCAATTCTTCGGTCCGCACCCGGCCGGTCACGTCAACGGTTATGGAGCGCGCGTCGATCAACTCCCCGTTGGACAGGCGCGCCGTCGCGGTGATGAGGACGTCCCGGATCGAGCCATCCTTGGCGCGCAGGCGTGCCGGAACCTGGTCGATTTGCTCGTTGCGGCGCAGGCGCCCGAAGATGTCGTCGATCACGTCCCGGTCAACGTGAAAATCGAGGATGTTCCTGCCGACGTAGTCCTCCGCCGTGTATCCCAGCATCTGCAGTTCGGCGCGATTGGCGCGCAGAATGGTCCCGTCCCCGGCAAGCAAATTCAGCCCGACGGCGGAATTCTCGAAAAAGTCGTCGAGTTCGTCGTTGGCGGCTGCCATGGCGAGGCCCGCAAACGGAGCAAAGCGACCCGTTCGCGCTGCGGTGAACTCCCCGATGCTCATCTGTGAAGCCTCATCAGGCCGTCCGCCGCATTCCGCCGGAGTCTTCAGCCCCGCGCAATCCGACGGTTATGGGTGCAAAATGCCATTTCCCGCAGCCGCAACGCAGGCACTGCACGAAAAGTTCCTGCTTCTGCAAAGCTCTGGGCTCGGCGGTCTTATAATACCAGTACGTAATCGGCCCACATCAGACGCCCGGCGGATTTCCATGCGTCGCCCAACGGTCGGGGCGGCATCGACGTGCCGGCTTCGGCGACAAGGCGCACGCCCGTCCGTCAATGGATGGACGGGGTTCAAGCTTAGCGTGAACTACAAGTTCGGCTGGGATTCGGTCGTCGAAACGTATTGATCGAAGGGCGGATTGTGCATTGCTGCGTGCAAGACACTACCAAAATGGTTTTGCCCTGCTGAAGTTGCGGTACGCACGCTCCGCGTCCTTGAGCACGGATGCGATCCGGGCCTCCTCACGGCCAGAAAGACGGCCGGCAGCGAATGCCTTCCTAGCGCGGCCCTCACGCTTTTGGCCGCTGGCGTCATGCCCATCGACGAGCCGTTCGGTTAGTCCCTCATGCACGGCGATGTCGTTTAAGTCCCCGAGGGCGTCCTGCAGTTTCTCCAAGCAGGCCACGAAACCCTTCCGTCGGCGCGTGGCTTTCTTGCCGGGGAATGCGCCGGCAAAAAATTCCGAGGCGTAGCGGAGCTTCTTCGCTTGAATACGCATCTTATGTCGACGCTGTGGGTCGAGGGCCTGCAGCCGCGCGCCCACTTTCGTAATCTTCTTCCAGCGTCGTCTCAGCTCGCCGACGGCAGCAGACACGATCGGTTGTTCTCGCAGCGAGCGCGTGAGATCGTCGCTGCTGCGCATCCAGCCGCCCGCCTCGATCCAGGCCGCAGTGTCGAGAACAAGATCGCGAAAGCGCGTCGATTCGATAGCCGCGCTGGCGCGGGCAAAGGCATCCTCGCGTCTTTGCTGAAGTTCCCTGGCGAGCAGCGCCGCTCCTGGTCCATTCGGCTTGCCGTCGGTGACCGGCCGCACAACCCGCTTGATGAACACATCGAGTTCGCGCGCCGGGCCCAATTCCTGCGTGATCCATCTGAGTTGGGTCTTCATCTCCTCCGTCTGCGGATCAAGGAGCATGTCGGCAAACAGCGAGATCGCCGCCCGCAAGCGCCGCAGAGCAACCCGCATCTGGTGCAATCCTTCTGCGTCGCCGCCGAGCGTGGCAGCTCGGTTGGCGACGAGTTGGCGCAGGCACGCTCTGGCGATCGCTTGAAATGCCGCTTGCCGACTGTAGGCTGGCGTCAGCGCAACCGGTGCCGCCCTAACCGCCTCAGGCGCCCCGCCGGCGATAAGAGCGTAGCCGTGCTCGGCCTTGCTCTTGACCGCAAGCTGAACCGGCACTTCCTCGGCAAGCATGCGGGCGAGCTTGAAAAGCTCGGCAGATTCGCCGCGCTTGAGCTCTAGTTCCACCTCGCAAAGGGGTGCAGACTGCCGACCAGCTTCGACCTTTCCCTTGTCGACGGTGAGCTCGATCTCGCTGTTTCCGCTTTGGATCGGATACACCGTGCGGCGCACGCGGGTCTCGAAGATCGGCTTCAGGCCGCGTCGTACCTTCTTGGTGAACACGGGTGCGAGCGCGGCATCCCGCGCGACCTCGAGGTCGGGCTGCCTGCCGCGGATGGGATGCTCCCATTCGTTGCGGGTAAATAGCGCGCCGCTATCGCCGTTTTCCTGCTTGATGGTCTGAATGTGGCGGCGACCGACGCGCCGCACTCGCAGTGATAAACCCTTGTCGCGCAGGTTCAATTTGTCGGTATCGAAATAGACCGACACCAGGGTTGCCGGCCTCGACAATTTTTTTCGCCCCGCCTGCAGCAACGAGCTGCGGGCAAGTCGAGACAGGCTATGGGTTGGCACTTCGAGCTTGAGCTCGATTTCGCGCACGGGCGGCATGAGAAAATACGCTGGAACAGCACCGAATTTGAATGATCGCCGATTTCGCCTGAAATTTCTAGAGGGTTCCGCGAGCCGGGTCCGTGACGCGGGTCGTGAGGTCCAACGGTGTTGGGAAGGGTGACGCTGCAAGTTTTGCCGCTGCGTAACCCCTTTACGAAGATGGATCAGCCTGCAACGCAGGTCTGCATTGATTCATAGCAGCATCGTCTTACAAACGCGGACCGCCCAATACGCTCAACCGCCTCGTCTTCTCGTCATCAGCGGTCCACGCGTCCGCGGGATCCCATTTGTGCATTTGACCGCAGGCCGGACAGCGCACCGGAATAGGAACGCGAGGCAGGCTTTTGAGCAGAACCCACTCAGCCTTGAGACCGGTTGAGATCGGTGTACCCGTGCGCGGGCACTGAACCAAGATGTCAGCCAACCGAGAACTCCCTTGATGACGGGACAAATATTCGGCGATCGCTGCCAAGCGGACATTTTCGCATGCGATATTGCCTTGGGTAGGATCGTGCGCCCGGAACGGGGGCGTCAGCACGGCGGTGTCCGCTGTCCGAAATTTTCCGGCTGATTCGATTTTAAAGTGCCGAAAGAGTCCAGCGCATTTTTAAGCCAGTGGATAACTCACGCAAACGTCGGTGGTCGTGCACAAGGCGCCGCAATCTATGCCACCGTGATCGTCATCGCGCGGACATCGAACAATCATAGAAGGGGCCATCGCGTCATGCGGCGCAGGTCGATCCGATCACCATGGCCCATTCAAAACACACCATCAAAGCCTTCGACGCTGACCTAGATGAACTCGCGCGGGCCATCGCAGAGATGGGCGGGATGGCCGAGAGGCAAATTGCCGAGGCGACCGCAGCGCTGACGACACGCGACGGCGATCGAGCACGACGGATGATTACCGCCGACGCGACGATCGACGCCATGCAGCGCAATATCGAAGAAAGGGCAGTTGAAACCATCGCGCGGCGTCAGCCGGTAGCAGGTGACCTCCGGCAGATTATTGGAGTGTTGCGGATTGCAAATGAGATCGAGCGAATAGGCGATCTCGCGAAGAATATCGGCAAGCGCATCATCGCCATCAATGGTGAAGAGATGCCGCCGAGGTCAATGCGCGGGGTCAACCACATGGCCATGCTCATGCTGGCCCAGTTGCGCGATGTCCTTGACAGTTTCGCGCGCCGCGATGTCGCGAAAGCGCTCGACGTTCGGACGCGCGACCAGGACATTGACCGCCTGTGCACGAGCTTATCCCAGGAGCTTCTTGCCGACATGATGGAACAGTCCGTCGCGATGTGCTTCGGCGCTCACCTGATGTTTTGTACGAAAAATCTCGAGCGCATCGGCGATCATGCGACCAATATCGCGGAGGCGGTTCACTACATGGTAAAGGGCGAGACGCCTCTGCGAGAGCGACCAAAAGCGGATTTCGCCAGCATGCTCACGGTGGCGATGGGGCGCGAACTCGGGCTCCGCCCAAAGCAGTATCGCAGCAGCGAATGGGCACCGCTTTGATGGGCGGCACGAAATCACCCTCGAATGGGCGGCGCTTTATTTAGCCGGCGCATCGCCGTCTTGGTTCGCCCAACTCGCCGCTCGCCCCCGCCGCGTTCCCCGACAGTTCGGCTCCGGTTCGGGCATCGAGGCGTGTCAGCGCTCTAAACGAACGCGTTCTGGTCGAGGTCCCCGCTCGCCTGCCTGTTAACGTCCCTTTAAGCGGGACCAACCGAGCATGTCGCTCAGGATCACATGAAGGCACGAGGAGGGGTGGCGTTTGCGGCGCGGACACATACGCGCAGGCTGGCTCTGCCAGGTGAGCGGCTGGATCATCGGCGTGCTGCTCTCGGCACAGCCGACGCTGGCTCAATCGAACGTGGAGCTTTCGCATCGGTTGGGCAGCGGTGAGATCCGCACTGGCGATGGCCGGCTGGTCGAGATGTTGTCCAAGCCGGAACTCGTTTGTCTGCTTTATCTGATGTGGTGGTACGAGTCGCAGAATGCCTGCACGCGGACTGAATTGAGAACCATGCGAGACAACTGCGGCGAAGACCTCAAGCCCAAGGCCGACGCCTGCCAATTGACGCATTGAACAGATGTAGCCCGCGCTGTTGCATTGTCGGACGTACCTCGCCGACACGCGATCTAGTCGATCGAGATGTTCGCCTCCTTGGCAAGCCTGGTCCAGGTCGCGAACTGGCTCGCTACCAGCGCACGCATCTCGGCGGGTGAGGTGGCGCGCGGATCGCCGCCCATGCTCTCGAGCTTGCCCTTCACTTCGGGGACTGAAATGGCGCGGCGCAACTCGGCATTGAGCCGCTCGACGATCGGCGCCGGCAGTTTTGCCGGGCCGGCAAGTCCGGTCCAGGAGATGACTTCAAATCCGGGGATGCCTTGCTCCGCGACCGTTGCCACGTCGGGGAAATCGCGCCAGCGCGTCTTGCCGGTGACGGCGAGCGCGCGGAATTCGCCGGAACGGATGCGCGCGCTGATCGGCCCCGAGGTGGCGGCGATGAAATCGATGTCGCCCTGCAGCATGCCGGTGATGGCGGGCGCCTCGCCGCGATAGGGTATGTGCAGAAACTTCGTTTTGGTGTCGTGACCTATCAATTCGACGGTCGTGTGGAGGATCGAGCCCACGCCGGCCGACCCGTATTTCAGTGCGCCGGGATTTTTGCGCGCCTCCTCAATCAAGTCCTTGAGCGTCTGGAACCGGGAGTCCGTGCGCACACAGATCAGGAACGGGTAGAAGCTGGCGACCGAGATCCATTCGAAATCGTCGACGACCTTGTAGTTGACGTTCTTGGAGAGCGCCCCGTGCGCGGGGTGGGCGCTGGGAAGGACCAGCAGCGTGTAGCCGTCGGGATCGCTGCGCGCGACCGCCTCCGCGGCGAGGCTGCCGGCGACGCCGGGCTTGGCCTCGATCACGATCGATTGCCCGAGGCCTTTCGACATCTCGTTGCCAAGCAGGCGGCCGATGATGTCCACGTTCCCGCCGGGCGGGAAGCCGTGCATGAACTTGATCGGGCGGCTGGGATAGTCCTGCGCCACCGCCGCGCTCGCCGCCGCAACGAGCGCGAGGAGCGCGCCGACGATTGTCCTGTTCATTATCGTTCTTCGCCTGTGGTTATTGTCGACCTCCTCGGTAACCGGGCAATGGTTACACATCGCCTGGCCGCAACGCTACATCGGTTTGACGTGTATGAACGGCCTTAAGCCTCCTTAAGGCTAGCCCATCCCACGGCAACGCCCTTTGCGGGCGCCTTGGGACGCAGGATGACGAGCCGCGAGGCTCGCGCCTCCTTATGTCTCGCTGCGTTCCGCGAACCGTCCGCGCATCAATTTAGTAATGGCGTCGGCGGCTTCGCGAGCGCCGGCGGCGCGCTGGTGGAAGCCGACATTGCGCAGCGCGCGCTCGAGGACGGTTCTCGCCTCCTCGACCGAGAGCGTGCCTTTCTCCAAAAGCACCTCGAGCAAGGCGGTCACGATCGCGCCGCCGGCAATGGCCGAGCCAAGGGCGAGCTTGTCGCCTGTGCTATTGTTAGCGGCCATAACCTTCCCCCTTAGATCGTGGGAGCGTAATGACGCTAGCGGCTCAGGCGGCTATTTGGTCAATACGTAGTTCTTCGTATGGCTGCGTTGTCTTCCCGAAGAAAGGGGCCATCGCGGCCTCCGCGGATTTTCCCGCATTTCGCCTTAAAGCGTTGAAGACGCGCGTAAACGCGCTGTTGGCGCGATGCGGGGCTACCCAGTGTGCCTGCTCCCGCCCCCGCGTCAGCGACTAACGACTCGCTCAACGCAGCCGACGCGTCTTCGTCTCGATCCAATCGCGCGAGCGGCCCGAGCGATAGGACGAGCCGAGGCGCTTGGACACGATGCCGTCGAGGCCCAGCTCGCAGGCGTAGCGGAATGCGACGTCGCCCGCCTCCGCCATGTCCTCGCTCAGCTGCAGGGCAGGCTTGGCATGCTCGAGCAGCTTCGCCAGGAGGAACTTGCGCGCTTCGATCGGCTCGCGCCGCAGATCGCGGCCGTCGAGCTCGAGCAGATCGAAGGCGAACAGGACGACGTTCTGGCGCCGACGGGGAAGCTCGTCGCATGCGACCGCATGCCCATCGATTAGGCAGGAGCGGCACCGCAGCACCCCGGCGGCGATGGCGATCGCCGGATAGCGCTCGCTCCAATCGAGTCCGTTGCGCGTAAACAGCCGCACGCCGGCGGAACTGCGGCGCGCCATGACGCGGTAGCCGCGATGCTTGATTTCATGAATCCAGCCAGGCTCCGCCGGCGGCCGTTCGGCCGCGCTCGGCAGGCAGGGCGCGATGAATCCTGTGGGACACGATCGGCGGGAGCGCATAGGCCACTCCTTCCGGAAGGTTAAGTCCGATAATGTCATATCCCGTCTGAGCCTCATGGCAATAAGGCCCGCTCGTTGCGGCAGCAGCGATCCGGATCGCCGCCCTGATCAGCTCAGCCATGGCGGGGACAACGCCCACGGCTTTGCCGATGCAGCCTGCCGCGACGCCCCTTTCCGGCTCGTCGCCTCGATGTCGGGCTCGCGCTCCATCACCCCGCTCTCCCCGGAGCTCTCGAAAGGGCCGACATCGGCGGCGCCGTGCACGAAACCGACGGTGGGCACGGCCGCGGCGAAGTAGAACAGGCTCGCCCGCTGGTGCGTGGACAAGCCCGGCGAGTAGGCACGATCAGCGATCATG